>NZ_AQPL01000275.1:0-17701 GCF_000395345.1 Cupriavidus sp. WS
GGCGGGAGGATTCCCGCCGCCGCTCCGCCGTCAGACCGATGCCCTCCCTCCGCAAGCGACTCATGGCCCTGGATCCCGCCACCGTCAGCACCGTGCTGTCCCTTCTGCCGACCATTCTCGAACAGGCCAACAAGACCATCGAGAAGATCAAGAAAGGCCGGCGCAAGGACGGCGCGCCGGAGAACGCCGGGCCCGAATCCATCGAAGCGCGCGACGGTTCCGCCGCCGCCCGCATCGCCGAGCTCGAAGCCGCCGCCGTGCAGCAGGCCGAAGCGGTCAAGCTGCTGGCCGAGCAGCACGCCATCACCATCGAGGCGCTGCGCAAGGAAGCCGCGCGGCTGGACCGCCGCCTGCGCCTGATGACCAGCGTGGCGATGGCCGGCGTGGCGCTGGGCCTGGGCGCGCTGGTCGTCGCCCTGAACCTGCTGTTCCGCTAAGCGCCGACAAGGCGCACCGCACACCATGACCGTCCTGCTCTACGGCATTCCCAACTGCGACACCGTCAAGAAGGCCCGCACCTGGCTCGACGCCAACGGCGTGGCCTACACCTTCCACGACTTCAAGAAGCAAGGCGTGGACGAAACGCTGCTGCGCGGCTGGCTCAAGCATGTGCCGCTGGCCACGCTGCTCAACCGCAAGGGCACCACGTACCGCGCGCTGTCGGACGCCGACAAGGCCCGCGCCGAGAGCGAAGCGGGCGCGATCGCGCTGATGCAGCAGAGCCCGTCGCTGATCAAGCGGCCGGTGCTCGACCGCGGCGGGAAGATTTCCGTCGGTTTTTCGGCGGATGGTTACGCCGGGTTGTTCTGACGTTCTTGCGGGGCTGGCGGCGGGTTGCCTGCCGGCGGCTCCGGGGTGCGCCCGCGAGCGCCACCCAACGCAAGAACATCGGCCACCGCCCCCGGAAAGCGTAAACTCCCCGCCCAACCCCCTGTACTGCAGCGCCGGCCCCGAGGCCGCGCACACGCCACCATGAATCCGACCCTCGCCCTCACCGAAGACCTGATCCGCCGCCGCTCCGTCACGCCCGCCGACGAAGGCTGCCAGGCCGTGCTCGAAACCCGCCTCAAGGCCATCGGCTTCGAATGCGAGTGGATCGTCAGCGGCCCCGACGACTTCCGCGTCACCAACCTGTGGGCCGTCAGGCGCGGCACGCAAGGCAAGGACGGCAAGCTGCTGGCCTTCGCCGGCCACACCGACGTGGTGCCCACCGGCCCGCTCGAGCAATGGGGCTCCGACCCGTTCCAGCCCAGCCACCGCGACGGCAAGCTGTACGGCCGCGGCGCGGCCGACATGAAGACCTCGATCGCCGGCTTCGTGGTGGCGTCGGAAGAGTTCGTGCGGCAGCACCCGGACCACGCCGGCTCGATCGCCTTCCTCATCACCAGCGACGAGGAAGGCCCCGCGCACGACGGCACCGTCAAGGTGGTCGAGGCGCTCAAGGCGCGCGGCGAGCGCCTGGACTACTGCGTGATCGGCGAGCCGACCTCGGTCGACACGCTCGGCGACATGGTCAAGAACGGCCGCCGCGGCTCGCTCTCGGGCAAGCTCACCGTCAAGGGCGTGCAGGGCCACATCGCCTACCCGCACCTGGCGAAGAACCCGATCCACCTGGCCGCGCCCGCGCTGGCCGAACTGGTGGGCGAGCGCTGGGACGAAGGCAACGAATACTTCCCCGCCACCAGCTGGCAGATGTCGAACATCCACGGCGGCACCGGCGCCACCAACGTGATCCCGGGCCACGTCACGGTCGACTTCAACTTCCGCTTCTCCACCGCCAGCACGCCCGAGGGCCTGAAGGCGCGCGTGCATGCCATCCTCGACCGCCACGGGCTCGACTACGAGCTGGCCTGGACCCTCGGCGGCGAACCGTTCCTGACCGCGCGCGGCGAGCTGTCCGAAGCGCTGGCCGGCGCCATCGAGGCCGAGACCGGCGTCAGGACCGAACTCTCCACCACCGGCGGCACCTCCGACGGCCGCTTCATCGCCAGGATCTGCCCGCAGGTCATCGAGTTCGGCCCGCCCAACGCCAGCATCCACAAGATCGACGAGCACGTCGAAGTGCGCTTCGTCGAGCCGCTCAAGAACGTCTACCGCGGCGTGCTGGAACGATTGATCGCCTGATCGGCTGAACGCCCGATCGACTGAACGCAGAAACACTAGGACCACCGCAATGGCAACGCCCTCCCCCCTGCAAACCGTGCGCGACCTGCTGCGCCTGGCCGTCTCGCGCTTCACCAGGGCCAGGCTGTCGTTCGGCCACGGCAGCGCCAACGCCTACGACGAAGCCGCCTACCTGGTCCTGCACACGCTCGACTTGCCGCTCGACACGCTCGACCCGTTCCTCGACGCCCGCCTGCTGCCCGAGGAAATCGAGGCCGTGCTCAACGTCATCGAGCGCCGCGTCAGCGAGCGCGTGCCCGCCGCCTACCTCACCAACGAAGCCTTCATGCACGGCCTGCGCTTCTACGTGGACTCGCGCGTGATCGTGCCGCGCAGCTTCCTCGGCGAGCTGCTGCAGGAAGGGCTGGAACCGTGGGTCGGCGACATCGCCGAGATCGGCCCGGTGCTCGAGCTGTGCACCGGCTCGGGCTGCCTGCCCATCGTCGCCGCCCACGTCTGGCCGCAGGCGCGCATCGACGCGGTCGACATCTCGCCCGACGCGCTCGAAGTCGCGCGCCGCAACGTGGCCGACTACAAGATGGCCGACCGCATCAGCCTGTACCAGGGCGATCTCTACGCCCCGCTGCCGGCCGGCGCGAAATACGACGTCATCCTCACCAACCCGCCCTACGTCAACGAAACCTCGATGCAGGCGCTGCCCGCCGAATACCTGGCCGAGCCGCGCATCGCGCTGGCCGGCGGCGACGACGGCATGGACGTGGTGCGGCGGATCATCGCCGGCGCCAAGGCGCGCCTCAACCCGGGCGGCGTGCTGGTGGTGGAGATCGGCAACGAGCACGCCAACGTGGAAGCGGCGTTCCCGGAACTGGAACTGATCTGGCTGCCGGTCAGCGCCGGCGAGGAACAGGTGTTCCTGGTGACCTACGAAGGACTGCCGGGCTGACGGACCACGCGGGCGCCGGCGCGCGAGGAAGACGCGCGGCCGGCAGCCCGAGTGAAGCGGCGGCGCCCGGCCGTCAGCCGGCGCGCGCGGGCGCCATCCTGGCCTCGATGCGCGCCAGCAGCCCCTCGACCCAGCGCCGCACCAGCCGGTCCGACGCCACCGCCGGCAGCGAATACGCCATCACCCGGTACACCGCCTTGCGCCGCACCTTGGAGATCCTGGCCGGGTCCGGCCACGCCGGGTTGTCCACCAGCAGTAGCAAGGTCTCCAGCCCGATGACGATGGGCCAGATGCAGGCCAGCCGCAGCCGCACGGCCGAGCCGGGAATGGCCAGCGTGTAGTCGAGCGCCGCGCGGAAATGCCCGAGCGCGTGATGCACCAGCTCGAACAGCAGCGGCCGCGCGCGCGCCGCATTGGCCGGCGCCAGCAGGTCCTGCGGCGCCAGGCCGTGGCGCGCCAGCAGCGCCGCCGGCAGGTAGCAGCGGCCGATGCGCAGGTCCTTGCCGCAGTCGCGCAGCACGTTGGTCATCTGCAGCGCCTTGCCGAAGCGCACGCCCAGCGCCAGCATGGTGTCGGGGCCGGCCTTGAGCACGCCCGGCATGTGCGCATAGGTCATGGTGGTCCAGAACTCGCCCACGCAGCCCGCCACCAGGTAGGTGTAGCGGTCCAGCTCGTCCAGCGTGCGCAGCGCGACGAGGCGGCCGGAGGCTTCGTCGGGAAACGTGCGCAGGTCGAATTCCATGCCGCTGGCCAGCGTCGAGACGATGCCGCGCACGGCCTCGCGGTCGGACTCGCTCAACTGCGGCAGGATCGCCAGCGCGGGGCCGAGCGATTCGAGCAGGACCTTTTCGTCGGACTGCTGTTGCTGCGCGCCGACCTCCTGCGCCATGCGGCGCATCAGCGCCGCGTCGCCGGCGGCGCCGTTGACCTGGTCGCGGAACGACAGCAGCAGGGCCAGCCGCTGCGCCGGCGGGATCAGCGAGGTGTCGGCGATGGTGTCGGCCGCGCGCGCGAGCAGATAGGCCAGCCCGATCGGATCGCGCATGCCCGCGGGGAGGATGCGCAGCGTGAGATAGAAAGAGCGCGATACGCCCTTGAGCAGCGGACCGAGCAGGAAGGCCCGGGTTGGATTCGGCATGAGCGGGAAAGCCGGCGGCACCGGCGAATTTGGCTGTGCCGGATTGTATACGGCAAGCGCCGGATGCAGCGCCGCCGCGCGGCGGTTTCCTTGCCTGCCCGCCGGCCGCTGCCAGCTACCCGCTGCTACCAGCCGGCCAGCGCCCTGCCCGCGGCCTCGCGCACCTGCTCGACCACGCCTTCGCGCCAGTCGTCGGCGTCGCCGTAGAACGCGCGCCACATCGCCTGGTGGATCAGCTCGCGCTGGCCTTCGTCGGCCTCGGGATGCAGGTGCAGCCAGTGGTCGCCGCGCAGCGCCTCGAGCACCTCGGTCACGGGCAGGGTGCCGAACTCCAGCGCGATGCCGCTGTAGTCCACCGCGGGCAGCGTCTGCGGCACCGCCTGCCAGGCCATGCCCGTGAGGTTGGCCGAGGCCGACGAGCCATCGTGGATGGAGGTGACGTGGCTGCCCCAGATGGCGCGCGCGCGGGCGACCGGCGCGGCCGCGTCCGGGCCCATGTAGATGGGCTCGCCGTAGCCGCGCGGGCCCAGGCCGGTGTGGATGTCCAGCCAGCGCAGCGCCTCGCGCCCGGCGCCGTAGCGGGCCAGGATGCGGCGCAGCGTGTAGTTGCTCCAGGTGGCCTTGCCGCCGCCGAAGAACAGGCCGTCCGGCGCGTGGTACTGGCCCGCGCTGACGGCCGCCTGGTACCACGGCAGGCCTTTCGCCATCACCGACCGCATCAGCGCCGCCTGGTCGGCCTCCGAGGGCGGCCACTGCGCGGGCAGCAGCAGCGGCGCGATCTGCGCGTAGGGCGCGTTCTCGGGCAGGGGCCGGGTGAAATCCATGAAATTGCGGTTGAGGTCGACGTTGTCCTCGTTGACGCGCCGCAGATGCGAAAAGCCGTAGGGATTGACCGCGTGCACCAGCATCAGCGCCACGCCGGCCCCGGCGCACGCCGCGCGCAGGTCCGCGTCGCCGAGCAGCGCGACCTGCGCGCCGGAGCCGCAGAAGCCCTCCACGCCGTGCACGCCCGACGTCACCAGCAGCACGCGCCGGGCCTCGGCGGCGCCGGCCCAGGCCACGTCGATGGCCAGCTCCTCGCCGGCGCTGCCGCGCATGGTCGGGTGCGGGAAACCGGCCAGCGTGGCGCCGGCGGCGCGCGCCGCGTCGAGGAATTTCCGCCGGGCTTCGGCGTAGCTGCGGGAAAAGCCGGTATGCACGGACATGACAGCGTATTTCGCGCCTGGCGAGCAGTGGGGGTGCCGGTATTAGACGCCAACCGGGCGGCTATTGCCATCGGGCCTTCCCGGAGGCCCAGCGCGGTTCAGCCCCGGCCCGCGCCCGCCTTGTCCGCGCCGGCCTCGCGCAGCAGCGGCGAGCGGAACGCATGCGGATGCATCTCGATGCCCGCCGCGGCAAGCTGCGCGGCGGACAGCACCAGGTGGCGCGCGAGCCAGTCGTGGAGGCTGCGCAGGAAGCGCTGCTGCTCCAGCCGGCTGGATTCGCGGATGGCGCGTTCGAGCTTGACGTGGGCGGTGTAGACGTCGAGCAGATTGAGGCTCTTGAGCTTGGCCGGCGTGGTGGCGCTGCGCTCGATGGCGAGGATGCGCCGCACCTGCGCCTCGGGCAGGTCGCCGCTGCGCAGGTAGTCCTGGTAGACCTCCTCCAGCGCCGGGAAGCGCACCGTGGGCTGCACGCGCGGCACGCCGGCCACCTTCTCCATGCGCAGCACCAGGTAGCGGATGGCGTCGGCGCGGCGCCGGGCGGCGTCGGCTGCGGCATCGCGGCGGACGCCGGCGCGGCGCGCGCGGTGCGGGGCCGGGGCGGTCAGCTCGAATTCCTCGGCCGACGGCGGCGTGGCCGCGGGCACGGCGGCGGCGGGGCCGGCGTCGCGCTCGGTGTAGTCGGGCACCAGGTCGAGCCCGGCCGGCTCGGCCAGCACGGCGCGCGCGCAGGCCTCGCCGAACGGATGCTCGTGGCCGTGCGCGTCGCGCAGGATGTAGGCCTGCCCGTTGCCGAAGCCGTGATGGCGCGCGCGCCCCACGTGCTGGTGGCAGCGCGTGGCGGGGTCGACGAAATCCTTGCGTACTGGGGTCCAGCTTTCGCCGTTGACTGCGGTCATGAATCTGCGCGTGATGGCCGCCGCGCGCGGCACGATGAGTGAATGCAGGACAGCCTGGCCGCGGCATCCTTGCCGCGGCCAGGCCGCTATTGTCCTCCAATCGCGGCCGCGCCGGCCGGCGCGCCTACCTGAGCATGAACGACATCGCCGACAGGCAGTTGAGCATGCGCACCGCCGCCTGCACCGAGGCGGCTTCGAACACCAGCGTGACGCCGTCCACGCGCTCGAGCGCGGGCCACTGGCAGAACAGGTCGGCGTAGGCGGGGCTGTGCGCCTGCAGGCGGCACCGCACCGGGCCGGGAATGCGCAGCGGCTGTCCGCCGGCCTCGCGCACGGCCTGCCCGGCGGCGGCGGCGATGGCCTCGCGCGCGGCCGCCGGCGACAGCGTGGTGCCGCTGCCGTGGCCGCCGGCTTGCTTGGTCTGCACGTAGCACACCCACGGCATGAGCGGCCGCGTCTCTTCGACGAACACGTCGTCGCCGCTGGCCATCAGCACCGGCACGCCGAACTCGCCGGCCAGCGCGCCATACAAGCCGGCCTCGCCCATCTCCTGCCCGCCCAGCCAGACGCGGGCGAAAGCGCTGCTGTTGATGGTGTGGGCCAGGATGCCGCGGCTCTGCGCGCGGCCGTGGTAGCCGACCATGAACACGCCGTCGCAGCCTTCCACGCCGGCCATCATGCCGAGATAGCGCGGCTTGCCCAGCACCAGGCGCGCGCGCGGGTCGAGCTGGTCGGGCAGCAGGTTGCGAAAGCCGCCGTGCGAGTCGTTGACCAGCACTTCGGTGGCGCCGCCGGCGAAGGCGCCCTGCACCGCGGCGTTGGCCTCGGCGGTCATCCAGGCGCGCGCGCGCTCGTATTCGCCGTTGCCGGCGCGCGCCTGCTCGGCGTGGAAGACGCCGGCGACGCCTTCGATGTCGGTGGAAATCAGGATCTTCATCGCGCTCCGGGATCAGTCGGCGGGCGCCGCGTGGCGCGCCAGCCATTGCGGCAGTTCGGGCATCAGCTCGCGCAACGCGATGCGGCGGTGGCCGTCGCGGCCGCTCACGCTTTCGGCCCGCCACAGCGCGTTGAGGATGGCCTGCTCGACGCTGTCGGCGGCGGCCTGGAACAGCGCGTCGAGCCGGCTCTCGTGCAGCATGGCCAGCGCCGGCATGGGCGCGTCGGCCTGCTGCGGCACGGTGCAGGCGGTGGAGAACGCCAGCGCGATGTCGCCCGAGCCGTGGCCGAACACCGAGCCGGTGCGGGCCAGCCCGGCGCCGGCGCGCAGCGACAGGCGGCGCAGCTGGCGCGCGTCGAGCGGGGCATCGGTGGCGACGATCATGATGATCGAGCCCTTCTCCGGCCCGGCCTGCGCTTCGGCGTGCGCCCGCGCCTGCAGGCGCGCGGCCAGCCTGCCGCCCAGGCGCGCGCCGGCCACGGTGAGGTTGGGCAGCACGCCGAAGTTGGATTGCACCAGCGCCCCCACGTGGTATGCGCCCGCCCGGCGCGAGGCCGAGCCGATGCCGCCCTTGAGCCCGAACGAGGACATGCCGCGCCCCGCCCCCACCGCGCCCTGCGCGAAATCCGCGGCCGCCGCCGCGCAGGCCTGCGCGTAGTGCGCCTCCCGCACCGGCATGGCCTGGATGTCGTTGAGATAGCCGTCGTTGCACTCGAACACCAGCGGGTTGACGGTCGGCCAGGCGCGGCCGATCTCCGGGTTGGCGGCGATGGCCTGGCGGATCTGCGCCTGCGCCAGCGCGCCCACGGCGAAGGTGTTGGTGAGCGCGATCGGCGTCTCCAGCACGCCGAGCTCCTCCACCTGCACCAGCCCCACGCTCTTGCCGAAGCCGTTGAGCACGGTGGCGGCGGCCGGCACCTTGTCGGTGAACAGGTTGCCGGCGTGCGGCAGCACCACCGTCACGCCGGTCTGGCACGCGCCGCGCGCCAGCGTGCAGTGGCCCACGGTCACGCCGGGCACGTCGGCGATGGTGCCGCGCGCGCCGGCCGGCAGCGCGCCGATGTGGGTCAACTCGTGGATCGGTTCCTGGCGCATGTGCGGCTCGCGCTCAGCGGCGGTCGATCTTCGGGTCGAGCGCGTCGCGCAGGCCGTCGCCGAGCAGGTTGAAGGCGAGCACCGTGAGGAAGATCGCCAGGCTGGGGAAGATCGCCACGTGCGGCGCCGTGACCATGTCGGCGCGCGCCTCGTTGAGCATGGCGCCCCACTCGGGCGTGGGCGGCTGCGCGCCCAGGCCGAGGAACGAGAGGCTGGCGGCGGTGATGATCGAGGTGCCGATGCGCATCGAGAAATACACCACGATGGACGAGATCGTGCCCGGCAGGATGTGCCGCATCAGGATGGTCCAGTCGGACGCGCCGATGCTGCGCGCGGCCTCCACGTAGGTCAGGCGCTTGAGCATCAGCGTGTTGCCGCGCACCAGGCGCGCGAACGCGGGGATGCTGAAGATGGCCACGGCGAAGATCACGTTGGTCATGCCGTTGCCGAGGATGGCGACGATGCCGATCGCCAGCAGGATGCCGGGAAACGCGAACAGCACGTCCGAGATGCGGCTGACGATGCGGTCCCACCAGCCTTCGTAGTAGCCGGCCAGCAGGCCCAGCACGGTGCCGACGATGGCGCCGATGATGACGGAGAAGAAGCCCGCGGCCAGCGAGATGCGGGTGCCGGCCAGGATGCGGCTGAAGATGTCGCGCCCGAGCGAGTCCACGCCGAACCAGTGCGCGGCCGAGGGGCCGGCGTTGAGCGCGTCGTAGTCGAAGAAGTTCTCGGGGTCGTAGGGCACCAGGTGCGGCGCGAAGACCGCCACCGCCACCAGCAGCAGCACGAACACGCCGGCGCCCAGCGCCAGGTGCTGCTTGCGGAATTTGCGCCAGAACTCGGTCCAGGGCGTGCGCACCGCTTCCGGCGCGGCGGCGGGCGCGGCGGCGTTGCCGCCGGCGGACGTGGAAAGCTGGGTCATGCCGGCCTCTCCTTACTTGTAGCGGATGGCGGGGTTGATGACGGTGTACAGCACGTCGACCACCAGGTTGATCAGGATGAACTCGAGCGAGAACAGCAGCACCTCGGCCTGGATGACCGGGTAGTCGCGCATCTCCACGGCGTCCACCAGCAGGCGGCCGAGGCCGGGCCAGTTGAAGACCTTCTCGACCACGATCGAGCCGCCCAGCAGGAAGCCGAACTGCAGGCCCATCATGGTGACCACGGGAATCATGGCGTTGCGCAGGCAGTGCTTGGCCACCACCAGCAGCTCGCCCACGCCCTTGGCGCGCGCGGTGCGCACGAAATCCTCCTGCAGCACCTCGACGAAGGACGCGCGCGTGAAGCGGGCCATCACGGCGGCCACCGCGGCGCCCAGCGTGAGCGAGGGCAGGATGTAGTGCTTCCAGGAATCGGCGCCGATCGACGGCAGCCAGCCCAGCTGCACCGAGAACACTTCCATCAGCAGCATGCCCAGGGCGAACGCCGGGAACGAGATGCCGGACACCGCCAGCGTCATGCCGAGGCGGTCGGGCCAGCGGTTGCGCCACACCGCGGAGGTCACGCCGATCGCCATGCCGAAGACCACCGCCCACACCATCGAGGCCAGCGTCAGATACAGCGTGGGCATGAAGCGGTCGCCGATCTCCTCGCTGACCGGGCGCTTGGTGCGCAGCGAGTTGCCGAATTCCCAGCGCAGCGCGTTCGAGAAGAACTGCGCGAACTGCTCGGGCAGCGGCTTGTCCAGGCCGAGGTCGCGGCGCACCAGCTCCACCGTGGCCTGGTCGGCCTCGGGGCCGGCCGCGAGCCGGGCGGGATCGCCGGGCAGCAGGTGGACGAACATGAAGACCAGCACTGCTACGATCAGCAGTGTGGGAATCACGCCCAGGAATCGTTTGAGAAAATAATTCAGCATGATGCACCGGAAAGAAAAAGACCGCGGGCCGCCCGCCCTGCCCCCGCATCCGCGGGCGGGCGGCCATGCACGGCTTGCCGCGCCGTACTGCCTGCGGGTACTTGCCTGCCGCCGGGCCGCCTGCGCCCGGCAGCCCGCGGCCCTTATTGCTTGATGTCGATCTCGTCGAAGTTGAACGAGCCGTCGGGCATCACGTAGGCGCCGCTCAGGCGCTTGGCGCGCGCGAACAGCACCTTCTCCGTCACCAGGAAGGCCCACGGCGCGTCCTTCCAGATCTGCTGCTGCGCGTCCTTGTACAGGCGGGCCTTCTCGGCGCGGTCAGTGGTGCGCAGCGCGTTGGCGATGTCGGCGTCGACCTGGTCGTTCTTGTAGTACGCGGTGTTGAGCAGCTTGGGCGGCATCGACTCGGAGGCCAGCAGCGGGCGCAGCGCCCAGTCCGACTCGCCGGTCGAGGACGACCAGCCCACGTAGTACATGCGCACGCCGGCGTCTTCCGGCTTCTGCACGCTCTCGACCTTCTCCACGCGCTGGCCGGCTTCGAGCGCCTGCACCTGCGCCTTGATGCCGACCTGCTGCAGCTGCTGCTGCACGAACTGGATCACCTTCTGCGCGGTGGTGTGGTTGTAGGCCGACCACAGCGTGGTCTCGAAGCCGTTCGGGTAGCCGGCTTCCTTGAGCAGCGCGCGCGCCTTGGCCGGGTCATACGGCCACGGGCCCAGCTTCTCGGCATAGTCCACGCCCGCGGGCACCACGCCGTCGGAAGGCGTGGCGTAGCCGGCGAAGGCCACCTTGGCCAGCGCGTCCTTGTTGATGGCGTAGTTGATGGCCTGGCGCACCTTGGGGTCGTTGAACGGCTTGACCGTGGTGTTCAGGCTCAGGTAGCGCTGGATGATCGACGGCGCGTCGATCAGGTCCACCTTGGGATTGCCCTTGAGCACGGCGGCCTGCTCGAACGGGATGCTGAAAGCGAAATCCGCTTCGCCGGTCTGCATGATGGCCGCGCGCGTGTTGTTGTCCACCACCGGCTTCCAGGTGATGGTGTCGATCTTCGGGTAGCCGGTCTTCCAGAAGCCGGCGAACTTCTTGCCCTTGAGGTGATCGGGCTGCTTCCACTCGACGAACTCGAACGGGCCGGTGCCGACCGGGTGGAACGCGATGTCCTTGCCGTACTTCTGCAGCGCGGCCGGCGAGATCATCACCGCCGACGGATGGGCCAGCACGTTGATGAACGGCGAGAACGGCTCTTTCAGCGTGACCTTGACGGTGCTGGCGTCCACCACGTCGGTCCTGGCCACGCGGTTGAACAGCGTATAGCGCTTGAGCTTGTTGGCCGGGTTGGTGACGCGGTCGAAGTTGGCCTTGACGGCGGCGGCGTCGAAGGTGGTGCCGTCGTGGAACTTCACGCCCTTCTTGAGCTTGATGGTGTAGGTCAGGCCGTCCTTGCTGGCTTCATAGCTTTCGGCCAGCACGTTGACCAGCTTCATGTCCTTGTCGAAGCCGAACAGGCCCTGGTAGAAGGACTTGCTGGCGGCCTGCGACAGCGTGTCGTTCGCGTCGTACGGGTCGAGCGTGGTGAAGGTGGAATACACCGCCATCACGGCGTCCTTGGCGGCGAAGGCGGGGCCGGCGCCGAGCGCGGCCAGGGCCAGGCCGCCGGCGATCAGCTTCGAGGGGGCCAAGCGGAACATCATCCGGGTCATCATCGATTCTCCTTGGAAAGGCGTCGGTTAGTAGGCACCGCCGATGGCGTGCCGGGCTACGAAATGCTGCGAGGCGGCGCTGCCGCCGACGGCCACCAGCGGCTGCACCAGCGGCTCGTCGCCGAGCAGCCGGATGGGGCTGGGGATCTCGTCGTTGAGCGGCTCGCGCTTGAGGTGGCGGCGCGCCGGATCGGCGATCGGCACCGCCGACATCAGCTTCCTGGTGTACGGGTGCTGCGGGTTCTCGAAGATCGCGCGGCGCGGGCCGATCTCCACGATCTGGCCCAGGTACATCACCGCCACGCGGTGGCTCACGCGCTCCACCACCGCCATGTCGTGCGAAATGAACAGGAAGGCGATGCCCATCTCGCGCTGCAGGTCCAGCATCAGGTTGACGATCTGCGCCTGGATGGACACGTCGAGCGCGGACACCGACTCGTCGGCCACCACCACCTTGGGGTTGAGCGCCAGCGCGCGCGCGATGCAGATGCGCTGGCGCTGGCCGCCCGAGAATTCATGCGGGTAGCGCGAGGCGTGCGCCGCGCTCAGGCCCACCTTTTCCAGCAGCCAGGCCACGCGCTGCTCGGCCTCCTTGCCGCTGGCCACCTTGTGCACCAGCAGCGGCTCCATGATGGAGTAGCCCACCGGCACGCGCGGGTCGAGCGAGGCGAACGGGTCCTGGAAGATGAACTGGATATTGCGGCGCAGGGTCTGCAGCGCGCCGCCCTTCATCTGGCTGATGTCCTGGCCGTTGAATTCGATGGTGCCGCTCTGGCTGTCGACCAGGCGCAGCAGCGAGCGGCCGGTGGTGGACTTGCCGCAGCCGGACTCGCCCACCAGCGCCAGCGTCTCGCCGGGATGGAGGTCGAAGCTCACGCGCTCGACCGCGTGCACGCGGCGCGCCACGCGGCCCAGCAGGCCGCCCGGCACGTCGAAGCGCGTCACCAGGTCGCGCACGCGCAGGATCGGCGCGGCGCCGGCCGGCACGGTGTCCTGCGGCGCCTCGGGCGCGGCCGGCGCGGACTGGTCGAGCTGCAGCAGCGGGAACTTGGCGGGCCAGTCGGTGCCCTGCATGGCGCCGAGCTTGGGCACGGCCGACAGCAGCGCGCGCGTGTACGGATGCGCGGGCGCGGCGAAGACCTGCTCGGCGGTGCCCTCCTCCACCCGTTCGCCGCGGTACATCACCAGCACGCGGTCGGCCACCTCGGCCACCACGCCCATGTCGTGGGTGATGAAGACCACGCCCATGTCCATCTCGGCCTGCAGGTTGCGGATCAGTTGCAGGATCTCGGCCTGGATGGTCACGTCGAGCGCGGTGGTCGGCTCGTCGGCGATCAGCAGCGCCGGCTTGCACGACAGCGCCATCGCGATCATCACGCGCTGGCGCATGCCGCCCGAGAGCTGGTGCGGGAAGCGGTCCAGCACGCGGCGCGCCTCGGGAATGCGCACGATCTCCAGCATGCGCAGTGCTTCGGCGCGCGCCTCGGCGCGGCCCTTGCCCTGGTGCAGGCGGATCGACTCGGCGATCTGCTCGCCCACCGGGAACACCGGGTTGAGCGAGGTCATCGGCTCCTGGAAGATCATGGCCACGTCGCTGCCGCGCACGCCGCGCATGGTGGCGTTGTCGGCGCGGGCGAGATCGATCACCTCGCCGCCGCGCCGGCGCAGCGCCATGCTGCCGCCGGCGATCTTGCCGCCGCCGTGCTCGACCAGCCGCATCAGCGCCAGCGACGTCACCGACTTGCCCGAGCCCGACTCGCCCACCACGGCCAGCGTCTCGCCGCGGTCGACGTGGAAGCTCAGGCCGCGCACGGCCTCCACGGTGCGCTCCGAGGTGGAAAAGCGCACGGTGAGATCGTTGACGGAAACCACCCGCTGCGGTGGCAGGACGATGCCCGCTTGGGCCGACCGGGAAGAGGATGCTGCAGCCACTTGGACCCCTTGATGCCTGTTGATGCTGTTGATGCTGTTGATGCCGGGATGGATCGATGCCGCGCCTGCCGGCTCAGCCGTAGATCCACACGTTGACCGCCTCGCCCACCCGGGCGAAACCGCGGTACATGCCTTCGGTGTTGAACGGCAGCGCGACGTTGCCGGCGCGGTCCACCGCGATCAGGCCGCCGCGGCCGTCGATGGCCGGCAGCTTCTCCATCACCACGCGGCGCGCGGCCTCGCCGAGCAGCAGGCCCGCGTAGCGCATCTGCGCGGCCACGTCGTAGGCCGCCACCGCGCGGATGAACATCTCGCCGGTGCCGGTGGCCGACACCGCGGCCACGTCGTCGGCATAACAGCCGGCGCCGATGATGGGCGTGTCGCCGACGCGGCCGACCTGCTTGTTGGTGACGCCGCCGGTGGAGGTGGCCGCGGCCAGGCGCCCCTGCGCGTCGCAGGCCACCGCGCCCACGGTGCCGAACTTGCTGTCGGGGTCGATGGGCTCGGCCGCGCGGCTGGCGGCGTCGTGGTCGAGCGCCGTGCCGGCGGTGCCGCGCGCGCGCTCCCATTGCTCGCGGCGCGCCTCGGTGAAGTAGTAGGCGGGCTCCACCAGTTCCAGGCCCCGCGCGCGCGCGAAAGCCTCGGCGCCGTCGCCGGCGAACAGCACGTGCTCGCTCTGCTCCATCACCGCGCGCGCGGCCAGCACCGGGTTGCGCAGGCACTTGACGCAGGCCACCGCGCCGGCGGCGCGGGTGGCGCCGTCCATGATGGCGGCGTCGAGCTCGTAGGTGCCGGCGCGGGTCAGCACGGCGCCGCGGCCGGCATTGAACAGCGGGCAGTCCTCGAGCAGGCGCACGGCTTCGGTGACGGCGTCGAGCGCGCTGCCGCCGTCGGCCAGCACGCGCTGGCCGGCTTGCAGCACGCCGCTCAGCGCGGCGGTGTATTCCGCCTCCCTGGCGGGGCTCATGGCGGCACGGGTGATGGTGCCGGCGCCGCCGTGGATGGCGATCACAGGGGTAAGGTTGGGGTTCACGATGCGTCGGGAGTGGGTTTCTTGCGGCGCGCGGGCGCGCCCTTGGCGCGGCCTTCGGCTGCTTCGTCGTGGCGCTCGCGCGCGTCGCGGCCCTGGCCGGGCGGCGCGCCGTGCAGCCACGGCAGCAGGAATTCGGTCATCTCGGCGGCGGCCTTGACGGCGTGCGCGGCGCGATGCGCCACGGCGCCGCACAGGCCTTCGATGAAAGCCAGCACGGCGGTGTCCGAGTTGGCGGAAAGCTGGCGGCCGGTGTGCGCGTACAGCGCGATGTCGGCCAGCGCCGCCAGCGGCGAGGTCGGCCCGTCGGTCAGCGCCACGATGCGCGCGCCGTGCGCGCGCGCGCGCCGCGCGATGGTCACGGTGTCGTACACGTAGCGCGGAAAGCCGATCACGATCAGCAGGTCGCTGGGCTGCAGCTTGAACAGCGCGCGCGCCGCGGTCGACGCGCCGCCCGCGCCCGACACCGAGATCACGGTGCGGCACGACAGGTCCAGCCCATGCTGCAGCAGCCCGGCCAGGAAACCGCTCGCGCCGAAGCCCACCACGAACACGCGCTCGGCCGACAGGATGGCTTCCACCGCGCGCTCGCAGGATTCGGCATCGAGCCCGCGGCGCGTGGCCTCGAGATTGCGCACGTCCTCGTCGAGCGAGGCGGCGATGACCGCCGCCACCGTGGCCGGGCGCTCCAGTTCGGTGCGCAGCTTCTCGACCGGCGCCAGCGTGGCCTCGAAACCGCGCACCAGCTCGGTGCGGAACTGCGGATAGCCCTCGAAGCCGAGCGCGTGCGCGAAGCGGTTGGCGGTGGCCACCGAGACCTCCACCGCCGCCGCCAGTTCGTCGATGCGCATGGTGGCGGCACGGAACGGATTGCCCAGCACGTATTCGGCCATGCGCTGGTGCGCGGGCGTCAGCGTGGGCAGGGCGCGGGCGATGCGCTCGGTGATCGAGCCGTTGCCGTTCTTGCCGGAGGATCCGTTGGTGCCGGAGTTGCCGGAGTTGCCGAGGGACATGGGTTGCGGTTCTGGTTGACGGGATGCGCCGCCGCGAAGCCATGCACGAAAAAAAAGCATGCAGGCGGTGCGCATCTATGTAAATTAATTTACACGCAAAACGCGTACCATGAAAATAGAGTTTTACGCGGGCAAGGGTTTATACCTAGGCCGCTGTCTCCTTGCCATCCCTTTGCCATCCCTTTGCCGTCCTTGCGCGGCCACCGCCGGAGTCCGCGCGCGGCGGCCAACCGAACCTCGCCGCCATCCTCCGCCATACGCCGCCGCGCGCCGCCATTTGACGGGCAGCATCATGCGAAGCGGCTACAATGCCGGGTTGACCCGTGCCATGCCGGGCCGGCCATCGCTCATCTCCGGCGGCTTTATCTCCAGCTTTCCCCTCCCGTGATCCGAATCGACCAGCTAGTCCTCCAGCGCGGCACCAAGGTGCTGTTCGACCACACCAGCGTGACGCTGAACCCCGGCGAGCGCGTCGGCCTCGTCGGCGCCAACGGCAGCGGCAAGTCGACCCTGTTCGCCATGCTGCGCGGCGAGCTGCATCCGGACGGCGGCGACGTCGCCATCCCGCCGCAGTGGCGCATCGCCCACGTGGCGCAGGAAACCCCGGCGGTCGCGCGCAGCGCGGTGGAATACACCATCGACGGCGACGCCCGCCTGCGCGAGATCGAGGCGCGCATCGCCGCGGCCCAGGCCAGCGGCGACGGCACCGCCGAGGCCGACGCCCACGCCGCCTTCGCCGACGCCGACGGCTACACCGCGCCGGCGCGCGCCGAGGCGCTGCTGCTGGGGCTGGGCTTCACGCTGGCGCAGGTGTCGCAGCCGGTGGCGTCGTTCTCGGGCGGCTGGCGCATGCGGCTGAACCTGGCGCAGGCGCTGATGTGCCCGTCCGACCTGCTGCTGCTCGACGAACCGACCAACCACCTGGACCTCGACGCCATCGTCTGGCTGGAAGACTGGCTGGCGCGCTATCCCGGCACGCTGGTGATGATTTCGCACGACCGCGAATTCCTCGACGCGATCTGCAACGTCACCGTGCACATCGAAAACCAGCAACTGCGCCGCTACGGCGGCAACTACACCCAGTTCGAGACGCTGCGCCTGCAGCAGATGGCGCTGCAGCAGTCGGCCTACTCGCGCCAGCAGAAAGAGATCGCCCACCTCGAATCGTTCATCACACGCTTCAAGGCCAAGGCCACCAAGGCGCGCCAGGCGCAGAGCCGGGTCAAGGCGCTGGAGAAGATGGAGCGGCTGGCGCCGGTGCACATCGCCGCCGGCTTCGCCTTCGAGTTCCGCGAGCCGGACTCGGCGCCCAATCCGATGATGGTGCTCGAAGGCGTGGACTGCGGTTATCCGCCGCCCGCGCCCGGCGCGCCGCCCGTGACCATCCTGCACAACCTGTCGCTGTCGATCCAGACCGGCCAGCGCATCGGCCTGCTCGGCGCCAACGGCCAGGGCAAGTCCACGCTGGTGAAGACACTGGCGGCCACGCAAGAGCCCCTGGCCGGCAAGCTGCGCCAGGGCAAGGGCCTGCAGATCGGCTACTTCGCCCAGCACCAGTTGGAGACGCTGCGCGACCAGGACTCCCCGCTGCAGCACCTGGCGCGCCTGGCGCCGGACACGCGCGAGCAGGAACTGCGCGACTTCCTCGGCAGCTTCAACTTCCGCGGCGACATGGCCACCGCGCCGATCGAGCCGTTCTCCGGCGGCGAGAAGGCGCGCCTGGCGCTGTCGCTGATCGTCTGGCAGAAGCCCAACCTGCTGCTGCTCGACGAACCGACCAACCACCTCGACCTCGACACCCGCGAAGCGCTGACGATGGCGCTGGCGCAG
>NZ_AQPL01000276.1:0-591 GCF_000395345.1 Cupriavidus sp. WS
CTCGACACCCGCGAAGCGCTGACGATGGCGCTGGCGCAGTTCGAAGGCACCCTGATCGTGGTCTCCCACGACCGCCACCTGCTGCGCGCCACCACCGACCAGTTCATGCTGGTCGGCGACGGCACCATGAAGCCCTTCGACGGCGACCTCGACGACTACCGCGACTGGCTGCTGCAACAGGCCGCGGCCAAGCGCAACGCCGCCAGCGCCGCGCAGGCCCCCGCCACGGGCGACGGCGCCGCCGCGGTCAACCGCCGCGACCAGCGCCGCGCCGAAGCCGACGAACGCCAGCGCCTAACGCAGTTGCGCAAGCCGCTGACCAAGGAACTGGAAAAGGTGGAAAAGCGCATGGCCGTGCTGCAGCAGGCCAAGAGCGAGATCGATGCGTTCATGGCCGACGAGAGCAGTTATGCGGAGGGTAACAAGGGGAAGTTGATGGAGATGCTCAAGCGGCAGGGGGAAGTGGGGGGGGAACTTGATACGCTCGAGGAGCGTTGGCTGGAGTTGCAGGAGCAGATTGAGGGGATTGTTTGATTTTTTGGAAGATTATTTCAATTTTAATGGCTTAAGAACCTGTCAGATTTTTTGTGT
>NZ_AQPL01000277.1:0-42434 GCF_000395345.1 Cupriavidus sp. WS
TTCCCGGCGCGCGGCCCGCGCCTGCTGACGTAACCGCCCTCCGGCGCAACCATGAGCCACGACCCCAAAGCCAACGACAGCACCCCCGCCGCATCCAATTTCCTGCGCAGCATCATCGACCAGGACAACAACGCCGGCACCTATGCCGGCCGCCAGGATGCGCAGGGCCAGCCGTTGCCCACCGTCATCACCCGCTTCCCGCCGGAGCCCAACGGCTACCTGCACATCGGCCACGCCAAGAGCATCTGCGTGAACTTCGGCCTGGCGCGCGACTACGGCGGCCGCTGCCATCTGCGCTTCGACGACACCAACCCGGTCAAGGAAGACACCGAATACGTCGATTCCATCATCGACGCGGTGCACTGGCTCGGCTTCAGCTGGGACGCCACCGGCGCCGACGGCAGCAAGCAGCCGCACCTGTACTACGCCAGCGACTACTTCGACCGGCTCTACGCGTTCGCCGAGAAGCTGATCGAGCGCGGCGTGGCCTACGTCGACAGCCAGAGCGCCGAGCAGATCGCCGCCAGCCGCGGCGACTTCTCGCGCCCGGGCACGCCTTCGCCGTACCGCGACCGCGCCGCGGCGGAGAACCTGCAGCTGTTCCGCGACATGCGCGACGGCAAGTACGCCGACGGCGAGCACGTGCTGCGCGCCAAGATCGACATGAGCGCGCCCAACATCGTGATGCGCGACCCGGTGATCTACCGCATCCGCCACGCCCATCACCACCGCACGGGCGACAAGTGGTGCATCTACCCGATGTACGACTTCACGCACTGCATCTCGGACGCGCTGGAGAACATCACCCACTCGCTGTGCACGCTGGAGTTCGAGAACAACCGCCCGCTCTACGACTGGGTGCTGGCCCAGTTGCGCGAATGCGGCGTGTTCCGCGACCCGCTGCCGCACCAGTACGAGTTCGCGCGCCTGAACCTGACCTACGCCATCACCAGCAAGCGCCGCCTGCTGCAGCTGGTCAACGAGCAGCGCGTGGACGGCTGGGACGACCCGCGCATGCCGACCATCGTGGGCGTGCGCCGGCGCGGCTACACGCCGGAATCGATCCAGACGTTCTGCGAGCGCATCGGCGTGGCCAAGTCCGACAGCTGGATCGACATGAGCACGCTCGAAGGCGCCGTGCGCGACGACCTCGACGCGCGCGCGCCGCGCAGCGTGGGCGTGCTGGACCCGCTCCGGCTGATCCTCGACAACTACCCCGAAGGCCAGAACGAGGAATGCTCGGCCCCGGTGCACCCGAAGCAGCCCGAGCTGGGCCGCCGCGTGTTCCCGCTCTCGCGCGAGCTGTGGATCGAGCGCGACGACTTCAGCGAAGCGCCGCCCAAGGGCTATTTCCGCCTGTTCGCGCCGAAGGACGGCAACCCGGGCAGCAAGGTGCGGCTGCGCTACGGCTACGTGATCGAATGCACGGGCGTGGACCGCGACGCCGACGGCAAGATCGTCGCCGTGCACGCGAACTACCTGCCGGACACCAAGAGCGGCACGCCGGGCGCGGACAGCGTCAAGGTCAAGGGCAACATCCACTGGGTCAGCGCGGCGCACGCCTACGAGGCCGAGGTGCGCCTGTACGACCGCCTGTTCAGCGACCCCAACCCGGATGCCGGCGGCAAGAATTTCCTCGATGCGCTGAACCCGGACTCCAAGAAGGTGGTCACAGCCTATCTGGAGCCGGGCCTGCAGCAGGCCGCCGCGGAGGACCGCTTCCAGTTCGAGCGCCACGGCTACTTCGTGGCCGACCGCGTCGATTCGAAGCCGGGCAAGCCGGTCTTCAACCGCATCGTCGGGCTCAAGGACAGCTGGGGCAAATAAGCGCATGCAGACCATCACCTTCCCGCTCGAGGGCGAGCACATCGCCCTCAACGACCTGCTCAAGGTGGCCGGCGTGTGCGACAGCGGCGGCGCCGGCAAGGCCCTGGTGGCGGCCGGCGAAGTCTCGGTCGACGGCGCCGTGGAATCGCGCAAGACCGCCAAGATCCGCGCCGGCCAGGTGGTCAGCGTGGCCGGCGTGAAGATCCGCGTGGTGGCCGCCTGAAGCGCGCCGCGCGGGGGCTTGCCTGGCGGGCCCCCGCGCGGGACATGACGACTGAGGAAATACGATGCCAATCGCATTCTGGTGCGTACTGCTGGCGGGCATCCTGCCCGTGACGACGGTGGCCATCGCCAAGGCCGGCGGGCGCGGCTTCGACAACCACGACCCGCGCGGCTGGCTGGAGCGGCAGGCCGGACGCGCGCGCCGCGCCGACCTGGCGCACCGCAACCACTTCGAAGCCTTTCCGTTCTTTGCCGCGGCGGTGCTGTCGGCCACCTACCTGCATGCGCCGGCGGCGCGCATCGACGAGCTGGCGCTGGTCTTCATCGCCGCGCGCGTGCTCTACACTGTGTGTTACCTGGCGGACCGCGCCACGCTGCGCACGCTGTGCTGGACCGTGGGCTTCCTCTCGGTGATCGGCATCTTCCTGCTGCCGGTGTTCGTCCACTAGCGCCGCCCGGCAACCGGCCGGTTCACCAGAGGAGAGGCCCGCGCCATGCCGAAGCTTCCCGCCTTCACGCGCGCGCTGTGCCTGCTGGCCGCGCTGCCCTGCGCGGCGCAGGCCGCCCCCGCCGACTACGCGGTCGACCCCACCCACACCGCGGTCTACTTCGCCGCCAGCCACTTCGAGCGCACCTCCGTGCGCGGGCGCTTCGGCAAGATCGACGGCCGCATCAGCTACGACGAAGCCACCGGCGCCGGCGGCATCGACTTCACGGTCAATGCCGATTCGGTCGACTCGGGCAACCGCACGCTCGACGGCATCCTGCAGTCGGCGCAGTTCCTCGACGCGCAGAACTTCCCCGTGGTGCGGCTGCGCGCCAGCCGCTTCATCCGCGACGGCGAGCGCCTGGCGGCGGTGGAGGGCGAGCTGACGCTGCACGGCGTCACCCAGCCGGTGCGGCTCGAGGCGCAGCGCTTCAGCTGCGGCGAGATCTCGCTGTTCGGCATCAGGCGCCACGTGTGCGGCGGCGACTTCCGCGCCGTGATCTCGCGCAGCGCGTTCGGCATGACGCGCTTCCTGCCCGACGTCGGCGACGCCGTGACGCTCTCGATCTCGGTGGAGGCCTCGCCCGGCAAGCCGGCCGAGTGATCCGCCGGGTGACAGGCGCGCCATTCGCGCCGCGCCGCTCGCCGCGCAACATCGCCGGATGTCGGCCAAGGGACACCTTGGCGCCCGCTTTCTTCTGTAAAATCAGCGGTTTGCGGTTTTTCGGCCGGCCCTTTCCTCCTGGCTTCCCGGCCCTTGCCTGAACGGGGACGATTGACAAGATGACGATGATCGACGTCGGCGACGTGGTGGCGGCCTCGCTGGCCGCGGCGGGCGCCTGCCTGGTGTGCAGCATTCCCGCGGCCTTCCTGCGCCGCTTTCCGGCGTGGGCGCTGCGCACCTACGGCCGGCGCGCGCTGCTGGCGCCGCTGCTGACGCTGGCGGTGGCAAGCTGGCTGGCTGGACTGGCCATGTCCGGGCAGATCGACACCCCGGCCGGCCATGCGATGGTGGTCGCGGCGGCCTTCCTGTGCCTGCAGCTGGCTGCGGCGCTGCTGCGCTTCTACCTCGGCGAATACCGCAAGACCCGCTGAGGCAAGCCCGTTTGAGGCAAAACGCCGCGATCGCGCCCCGGCGCTGCGCGATCGGGGCCAGCGGCACGGCGATCGCGCCCGGCATCGCCGCGCGCGCCGTGGGAGCGGCCTGAGCGGCGCGCCCGCGGATTCACGTATCATGCGGCCTTTCGCCTTGCGCGCCACGCCGTGCGGCCGACCGCCGCGGCCCTGGTGCGCGGCGCCCGTGCACCACCCCTGCACCACCCCATTGCGCAGCAACCTCACATGGCTCTCAAATCCACCATCTACAAGGCCGAGCTTTCCGTGTCCGACATGGACCGGCCGTATTACGGCAGCCACGCGCTGACCATCGCCAAGCACCCGTCGGAAAACGACGCGCGCATGATGGTGCGCCTGCTGGCCTTCGCCTGCGAAGCCAGCGAAGCGCTCACCTTCACGCGCGGCCTGGACGAACCCGACGAGCCGGACCTGTGGGAAAAGACCCTGACCGACGAGATCGAGCACTGGATCGAGCTGGGCCAGCCCGACGAGTCCCGCCTCAAGCGCGCCGCGGCGCGCGCGCGCCGCGTGACCGTGTTCACCTACAATGGCGCAAGCGCGCGCGAATGGTGGAAGGGCATGGCGGGCAAGGCCGGCAAGCTGCGCAACGTGACCATCTACAATGTGCCGGCCGAAGCGGTGGACGCGCTCGCCGCGCTGGCCCAGCGCGCCATGCGGCTGTCGGTGACGATCCAGGACGGCGAGATCTGGGTCAGCGACGACGACCACAACGTGCGCATCACCCTCGACGTCCTGCAGCGCGCGGCGGGCTGAGCCCGCGCGGCGCCGGCATCGCCAGCACCACCAGCACGCACCACCAGCACCATCGCGCAGTACCCCGTTCGCCCGGGACCGCCAGCCACGCGCGGGCGGCCCCGGTACCGTGACACTCCCTGAGACACTACAAGGAAGCCAATCATGAATACGACTCCCTCCGGCCTGCAATACGAAGACACCGTCACCGGCGAAGGCGCCGAAGCCACCGCCGGCAAGCATGTCACGGTGCACTACACCGGCTGGCTCTACGACAACGGCCAGGCCGGCCGCAAGTTCGACTCGAGCAAGGACCGCAACGACCCCTTCGTGTTCCCGCTGGGTGCCGGCCACGTCATCCGCGGCTGGGACGAAGGCGTGCAGGGCATGAAGGTCGGCGGCACGCGCCGCCTGGTCATCCCGGCCGAGCTCGGCTACGGCGCGCGCGGCGCCGGCGGCGTGATCCCGCCGAACGCCACGCTGCTGTTCGAGGTGGAACTGCTGGCGGTCTGAGCGCCGGCCAGCGCCGCGCAGAAAAAAGGGACGCCCGCGGGCGTCCCTTTTTGCTTCCGGGCGCCGGCCGCGGTCAGAAGCTGATGGCGGCGTTGCCCACATCGACACGCACCTTGTCGCGGTCGAGCAGGCGCGCGGCGTGGCGCGCGTAGTCCTGGGCCCAGGCGGCGTCGTCGGCGAAGCGCTGCTCGCCCGAGAACTTGGCCACGTTGAGGATCTTGTCGATCACCAGCACCTTGCCCACCGGGCTGGAAGCCTGGCAGTCGAGCTCGGCGTATTCGCGGTCGAACCAGCGCCAGCCGGCCTCCTCGGTGACGGCGGCCAGTTCGGCGTCGCCGATGGTGAGGCCGAATTCCTTGCCGGTGCCGAAGGCCACCGTGAGCGTGCGCGCCATAGCCTGTTCTCCTGGGTTGATGCGGTATTGTAAGGACTTGTCCGGCGCCGCCGCCACCGTGCGCGGTCAAGTCCGTGCGATTTCGCCGGCCCCGCCGCCACGCCGACCGTTGTCTGCCGCACACAGCCAGTTGAGCGTTGCGGCGATTTCTGCCTGCCATGTGGTTTCCTTGCCGCCTGAAACGCAGCTTTGGATTATGCTTGCAGGCATGGCCATCACCCGACAAGATCTCGAAACGGATCGGCTGCGTGCTTCTCTTTGCAGCACGCCGGTGGCTTCCTCGCTACTCCCGGAAGCCGCATTCGAAGGCTCCCTGCGCGCCACGCTGGACCAGCGCCCTGACACGCCCGCGCTGGCCGGCGATGTGTGGGTGTTCGGCTACGGCTCGCTGATCTGGAACCCGATGGTGGTGCACACCGACCGCCAGCTGGCCACCGTGCACGGCTACCACCGCGGCTTCTACCTGTACTCGCGCATCAACCGCGGCACCTGGGACAGCCCCGGCCTGGTGCTGGGGCTCGACCGCGGCGGCTCGTGCCACGGCGTGGCGTTCCGCATCCCCCATGACATGATCGAGCAGGAATTCCGCCTGCTGTGGCGCCGCGAGATGCTGACCGGCGCCTACCACCCGCGCTGGCTCAACGTGAAACTGGCCGGCAGCGCGCCGCAGCCGGCGCTGGCCTTCGTCATGAACCGCGGCCACGAAGCCTACGCCGGGCGCCTGCCCGACGAGCGCGTGGTGGCCTGCCTGCGCCACGCCGCCGGCCTGTACGGCCCGGCGCGCGAATACCTGCAGCAGACCCTGCTCGGGCTGGCCACCAACGGCGTCGACGATCCCTATCTCGGCCGGCTGTGGCGCCAGTTGCAGGACACCGATGCCGCAAGCGGGCCTGCCGCCGGCACGGCCGCCTGATCCGGACCTATCCAGGAATCCACCCGATGCCGCGCCCCGCCGCCCGCCCCCGCCGACTGGTACTGGCCGAAGTGCTGGGGCTGACCGGGCTGCTGATGGGCGGCGCGCTGCTGGCCGGCCCGGGCGGATCGAGCCTGGCGGCGCGCCCCGCCGGCGGCGCGGCGTCCCATGCTGCGTCCCGCTCGCAGGCACCCGCGGGCACCGCGGCGTCCGGCCCGCGCGAGGGCGTGGGCGCGCTCGATCGCAACCTGATCGCCGCGGCCATGCAGGGCGACCTCGAACTGGTCAAGCGCCTGCTTGCCGCCGGCGCCTCCGCGCAGGCCACCGACGAGCGCGGCCGCAGCGCCTTGCTGGTGGCGGTGGACAGCCGCCACACCGAGGTCGCCAAGACCCTGGTGGCGGCCGGCGCCAACGTCAACCGCAAGGACATCGACGCCAACAGCCCCTTCCTGCTGGCCGCCGCCACCGGGCAGCTCGAGATGGTGCAGCTTTCGCTGGCGCACGGCGCCGACCTCGCCAGCACCGACAGCAACGACAGCACGGCGCTGATCCTGGCCAGCCAGCATGGCAATACCGAGGTGGTGAAAGTGCTGCTCAAGGCCGGCGTGCCGGTCGACCACGTCAACCGGCAGGGCTGGACCGCGCTGCTGGAAACCATCGTCATGGGCGACGGCAGCGCGCGCTACGAAGACACCGTGCAACTGCTGCTCGACGCCGGCGCGGACGCCAACCTGGCGGACCGCGACGGCACCACCCCGACGCGGCACGCGCGCGAGCGCAGCTACAAGACGATGGTGAAGATGCTGGTGCGCGCGCGCGGGCACTGAAGGCCGCCCCGCGCGCGGCGGGCGTCAGGCGGCAGGCATCAGGCCGCCGGCCTGGCCGCATCGTCGCGCGCGTTCTCGCTTTCCTGCAGCTGGCGCCACATCACCTTGCCGGTGCCCGACTTGGGCAGCGCGTCGACGAACTCCACCACGCGCGGGTACTTGTAGGCCGCCATGTTCTCCCTGGCCCATTCGATGATGTCCTCGGGCGTGGTCTTGCCGCGGGCGTCGGTCTTGAGCACCACCACCGCCTTGACGGTCTCGCCGCGGTAGGCGTCGCGCGTGCCGATGATGCAGGCTTCCTGCACGGCCGGATGCTTGTACAGCAGGTTCTCCACCTCGGCCGGCCACACCTTGAAGCCGGAGGCGTTGATCATGCGCTTGAGGCGGTCGGTCAGGAAGTAGTAGCCCTCCTCGTCCATGCGCCCGAGGTCGCCGGTGCGGAAGAAGGTCTTGCCCTCGAACTCGATGAAGGCGTCGCGCGTGGCGTCCGGCTTGCCCCAGTAGCCCTTGAACACCTGCGGGCCGCACACGATGATCTCGCCGGTTTCGTTGGGCGGCAGCTCGGCCAGCGTGACCGGGTCGATCACGCGCGCATCGGTGTTGAAGGTGGGCACGCCCAGGCATTGCAGCTTGGGGCGGTCGCTCGGGTTGCCGTGGGTCGGCGCCATCGTCTCCGACAGGCCGTAGCCTTCCAGGTAGTTCAGGCCGAACTGCTGGTGCAGCCGCTCGGCCACCGCCTGCGGCATGGCCGCGCCGCCGCCGCCGATGTAGCGCAGGCTCGACAGGTCGAACTGGGCCAGGTTGGGGCTGCCGAGGAAGTCGATCACCATCGTCGGGATGTTGGTCCAGTGCGTGACCTTGTAGCGCGAGATCAGGCGCCCGGCCACCTCGCGGTCCCAGCGCGGCAGCATCACCACGGTGGCGCCGCTGTAGATCGGGCCGTTCATGCCGTACTGCATGCCGGTGACGTGGAACAGCGGCAGCACCGACAGGATGGTCGATTCCGCGCCGCTGCCGCTCCAGGTGCTGCCGCCGATCACGTTGTGCATGACCGTGCGGTGGGTGTGGATGCAGCCCTTGGGAAAGCCGGTGGTGCCCGAGGTGTACGGCATCACCGCCATGTCGTCGGGGCCTGCGGTGTGCGGCGCCGGCACCCGCTGCGCGGCGAGGACCCGCGACCACGGCGTGGCGCCGGCCGGCAGCGGGTGCTCGGCGGTGAGCCAGGCCGGCGGCGCGTCCTCGGGGTTCTCGTAGCTGGCCGGCAGCGCGTCGCCGTACTGCGTGACCAGCATGTGCCGCAGGCGCTGCGCCTCGGGCAGCTCGGCGCTGGCCTGTTCGGCGCCGGCGGCGAGGTCGGCGCTGCAGATCGCCACGCGCGCCTGCGCGTCGCTGATGTAATGCTTGAATTCCTCGGTGCGGTTCATCGGGTTGACCGGCACCACCACGGCGTCGGCGCGCAGGATGGCGTAGTAGCCGATGATGAACTGCGGGCAGTTCTGCATGTAGAGCAGCACCCGGTCGCCCTTCTTCACGCCGGCTTCCTGCTGCAGCCAGCCGGCCACCGCGCTGGCCTGCGCCTCGAGCTGGCGGAAGGTGATGGCATTGCCGAAATAGCGGATGGCCGCCTTGTCGGCGTAGCGGTGCGCGGAAACCACCAGGTTGTACCAGAGCGAGGTCTCCGGCGACACGATCTCGGTAGGAACGCGCTTGGGCCAGAACTGGAAATGCGGGCGCGCGGGCTGGTGGGTCTGCATGGAACGTCTCCTGTGCGGTCTGTCCGACCTGATCTTGGATACCAGTCAAGCAATATAACCGAACGACCGTTCTATTTTCAATCCATCGCTTACCCTTGCCCGTCCACCTTATCCATCCGCCTTGCCCGCCCGCCTTTGCGCGCCACGCTGTTGCAATCGGCCGCATCCGCCCCCAACTAGCCCGCGTATGGCCCCGGCATGCGCGGGGCTTCCCTTCTAGCGAGACCAAGTCATGAGCGACGTAACCCTGCAGAATTTCGAGGCGGACGTGATCGAGACATCGCGTCACATCCCGGTGCTGGTGGATTTCTGGGCGCCCTGGTGCGGCCCGTGCAAGACGCTGGGACCGATGCTGGAGAAGCTCGAAGCGGAGGCCGGCGGCAAGTGGCGGCTGGCCAAGGTCAACGTGGACGAGAACCAGGATCTCGCCGCGCACTTCGGCGTGCGCAGCATCCCGCATGTGGTGGCCTTCGTGGACGGCCAGGCGGTGGACCAGTTCACCGGCGTGCTGCCGGAGTCGGGCCTGCGCGAGTTCCTCGCGCGCGTGATGCCGGACCCGGGCCAGACCGCCCTGCGCGCCGCGCGCGACGCGCTCGCCGCCGGCGACCGCGAGGCCGCGCGGGCGGCGTTCCAGGCGGCGCTGGCCTTCGATCCGGGCTTCGACGCGGCGCGGCTCGAGTACATCGGCTTCCTGCTCGACGGCGACGCGCTGGAGCAGGCCGAGACCGAGTTCGGCATGCTGTCGCGCGGCGCGTCGCAGGAAGACGGCTTCGCGGCGCTGCGCACCCGGCTCGAAGCCATGCGCGGCGTGGCCGAACTGCCCGACACGGCCACCCTGGCCGCGCGCGTGGCGGCCGCGCCCGGCGACCTGCGCACGCGCCTGGACCTGGCCCGCGCGCTGATCGCGCACCGGCAGTACGAGCCGGCGCTGGAACAGCTGCTGGCCATCGTGCGGGCCGACCGCGGCTTCGAGGAGGACATCGGGCGCGTCACCATGCTGTCGGTGTTCGCGCTCATGGGCGACCAGCCCGAGGCGGTGTCGCGCTGGCGCCGGCAACTGGCCTCGGTGCTGAATTAAACTGGCGGGCCCGACCTTCCTGCCCGCCCTAGCCGTGACCGCTGCCGCCCTGCCCCGCCTGGCCGATTTCCGCGCCGACCCCGCCCCCAGCCACGACCGTCCGCGCCCGGACCGGCTCGTGGCGGGCAATCCCGAGCGCACCACCTGGACGCACTACAGCGCCGGCCAGGGTGACTTCGACTGCGGGGTGTGGGGCTGCGAGCCGGGCGCGTGGCGCATCGCCTTCCCGGCGGGCAAGGAGGAATTCTTCCACGTCATCAGCGGACGCATCCGCATCAGCGACGACGCGGGCAACGCGCGCGAGTTCGGGCCCGGCGACGCCTGCGTGATCCCGGCCGGCTTCACCGGCCTGTTCGAGGTGCTGGAAACGGTGCGCAAGCACTTCGTGGTGCTCGACCGCGCGGCCGCCGGCGGCGGCTGAAGCGCCGCGGCGCGGCCGTCTTCAGGCGGCCTGCCCGTCGGGCGCCTCGATCAGCGTGAAGCCGTGCTCGCGCATGTAGCCGACCATCATCGCGTCCATCGACCTCACGTGCTGGTCGAACCAGCCGGGCAGTTCGGACACCAGCCGCCGGCCCAGCGTCACGTCGCCCTCGGCGACCTTGACGCGCACCGCGTCGGCCACCGCCAGCACCTGCTGGTGCTCGCCGCGGTGGCAGTGCTGCGGGCCGAAGTTCATGGCTTCCATCCACGTTTCTTCCTGGCCGAAATGATGGCGCGTGTGCTCGATCCACTCGTCCAGCGCGGCCAGGAAGCCGTCGTCCGCGGCGCGCGCGGCGGCATCGAGCAATTGCACGAATTCTTCATGGGTGGCGTCGGTCACCGGCTCGCCGAGCAGCAGCTCGGGCGCAAGGGCGGCGCGGCTCGGCGCGGGGACATCCGTGGCGTAGTCGGTCATGTCTGGAGAAGCGAGGCAACGAAGGAATCGGCTGGCCGGCCCCGCGCCCGCGGCGCGAAGTCCGGCCCCAGCCGAGAGCATACCGAATCCGCCGCGGCGCGGACTGATCCAGGACAAACCGGCGCGCGGGTTATGCTGGCGGCTGGCTTTCCACCGCCGCGGGCTCCGCCCCGCCTTCCCATGCCCCGACTGCTCTTCTTCTGCGGCCATGCCGGCACCGGCAAGACCACCCTGGCCCACCGCCTGATCGGCCCGCTCATGCAGGCCACCGGCGAGCCGTTCTGCCTGCTCGACAAGGACACCCTGTACGGCAGCTACAGCGCCGCCGCGATGGGCGCGCTGACCGGCGACCCCAACGACCGCGACAGCCCCACCTACCTCAAGTACCTGCGCGACGCCGAATACCACGGCCTGCTCGACACCGCGCGCGAGAACCTCGCGCTGGGCATCAGCGTGATCGTGGTCGGGCCGCTGTCGCGCGAGGTGCGCGACCACCGGCTGCACGATCCGGCATGGCTGCGCGTGCCCGCCGGCACCCAGGTGCGCACGGTGTGGGTCCACCTGCCCGAGGACGAGGCGCACGCGCGCATCGTGCGGCGCGGCAACCCCAACGATGCCTACAAGCTCGCGCACTGGGAGGACTACCGCGCGCGGCGCTTCATGCCGGCGCCGGAGCAGCATCCCGAGCTGCGCTATTTCGACAACACCGCGCCGGACGAGGCCGAGCTGGCGGCCCTGCTGGCGGCGCTGGCCGCCTAGCGCGGGCGCGCGGCTCACTCGGGAGCGGCGGGCTCGGTCAGTGCGGTGAGCGCGCCCAGCACGCTGGCGGCGGCGACCATGCCGAACACCGCCGTGACCGCCACCGACGAGCCGAAGCCGGCGCAGGCCAGGCCCTGCGGGCCGGCGGGCGCGATCGCGGGCGCGTCGGCCGGGGCTTCGTCGATCTCGCAGGCCTGCTGCTCGGGTTCGGGATAGCGCAGCGGCTCGTCGGAGAAGACCGCGTCGATGCCGAACTTGCGCTTGGGATTGCGCGGCCAGCCCCAGTCCTGGCGCAGGCGGGAGCGCACCTTGGCCAGCAGTGGGTCCTGCACCGTGCGCGAGAAATCGACCACACGGATGCGGGTCGGGTCGAGCTGGCCGCCGGCGCCGCCGCAGGTGATGATGCGCCGCCCGGTGCGGCGCGCCCAGCCCAGCATGGCGACCTTGACCTTGACCGAATCGATCGCGTCGATGATGTAGTCGTGCCCGCCGAGCAGCTCGGCGACGTTGTCCTCGGTGACGAAGTCGTCCACCTCGGTCACGCGGCAGCGCGGGTTGATCTGCACCATGCGCTCGGCCATCGCCTGCACCTTGGCGCGGCCGTAGGCATCGCCCAGCGCGTGGATCTGGCGGTTGGTGTTGGACAGCGCGATGTGGTCGAGGTCGATCAGCGTGACGCGGCCGACCGCGTTGCGCGCCAGCGCCTCGGCCGCCCAGCTGCCCACGCCGCCGATGCCGACCACGCATACGCTGGCCGCCTCCAGCCGCGCCAGCCCGGCCGCGCCGTACAGCCGCGCCACGCCGCCGAAGCGGCGGTGGTAGTCGTCGTCGGCCGGGCTCTCGTGCGTCAGCGCCGGCGGCAGCTGCGCCAGTTCCGGGGAGGCGGAAGGGGCCGGGGAGGTTTCCGGGACGAGGTGGCTCATGGATAGGATCGAGGCTTGCTGAAGGAGGGCCGCCGGCGGGCGGACGCGGGCGGACTGGCCGTCCAGGCGCCGCCTGCGTCACCCTGTCAGCCTGGCGCCGACAGGAGAACGCGGCGCGCAACTATACAATACCTGACAACAGTGGTCCGGCCGCCGCATCGCCCCACCCCCGGGGCCGGCGCCGCGGCCACCCGCCCGACCAGGACGACAATCCCATGCCCGTGCGCCGCAAGGCCGTTCTCTGGAGTGTACTGACGCCGCTGGCGCTGGTGGCCATCGTGGTCGTGGTCGTCCTGACCTTCGACTGGAACCGCCTCAAGCCGTGGCTCAACCAGCGCGTGTCCGAGGCCATCGGCCGGCCTTTCGCCGTCAACGGCGACCTCACGCTGACCTGGCGCAGCGCGCAGGGCGAGACCGGCTGGCACACCTGGGTGCCGTGGCCGCGGCTGTCGGCCGCCGATATCACGATCGGCAACCCGGACTGGGCGCGCGAGCCGAACTTCGCCACCGTGCGCGAGCTGATCTTCGTGCTGCGCCCGCTGCCGCTGCTGTCGCGCCAGATCTCGATTTCCACCATCGTGGTCGACAGCCCGGCCGTGTGGCTCGAGCGCCTGGCCGACCAGCGCAACAACTGGACCTTCGCCACGCCGGCCAGCAAGCAGCCGTCCGAGTGGCGGCTCGACATCGGCGAGGTGGCGCTGGCGCAGGGCGACCTGAGCCTGTCCGACCAGGTGCTGAAGCTCGACATGCAGGCGCGCCTGGACACCATCGGCGACAGCCCGCTCTACGACAAGGCCCGCGACGGCGCGCTCACCGGCGCGGCGGCCCCGGGCACCGCCGGCGCCACGGCGGCAGCGCCCGCCAGCCAGCGCTACGGCCTGCGCTGGAAGGCCACCGGCCGCTACCACGACGCCACCGTCAGCGCCAGCGGCAAGGCCGGCACGGTGCTGAGCCTGCGCGACGCCAACGTGCCGTTCCCGGTGCAGGCCGATGCGCGCGTCGGCAACACGCGCGCGGTGGTGGAAGGCACGCTCACCAACCCGGCCCATCTCGGCGCGCTCGACGTCAACCTGCAATTGTCCGGCGACAACATGGCCCGGCTGTACGCGCTCACCGGCATCGTGCTGCCCAGCACGCCGCCCTACGAGACGCGCGGGCGGCTGGTGGCCACGCTGCGCAAGGGCGCCTCGGCGTACCGCTACGACAAGTTCAGCGGGCGCGTGGGCGGCAGCGACCTGAGCGGCACGCTCAGCTATGCCCAGCGCCAGCCGCGTCCGCTGCTGTCGGGCGAGCTGGAATCGAGCCAGCTGCGCTTCGAGGACCTGGCGCCGCTGATCGGCGCCGACGCCAGGCCCGGCGGCGCGGCCGCGGACAGCACCGTGCGCCAGCCCGCCGACAAGGCGCTGCCGGTGGCGCCGTTCCGCACCGAGCGCTGGGACAGCATCGACGCGGACGTGAAGTTCACCGGCAAGCGCATCGTGCGCACCGCCGACCTGCCGATCACCGATCTCGTCACCCACCTCAAGCTCGACGACGGCCTGCTCACGCTGGACCCGCTCGACTTCGGCATCGCCGGCGGCAACCTGGTGTCGACGCTGCAGCTCAACGGCAAGCGCGCGCCGCTGGCCGCCACCATCGACATGAAGGCGCGCCACCTCAAGCTCAAGCAGCTGTTCCCGAAATTCGAGTCGATGCGCGCCAGCATCGGCGAGCTCAACGGCGCCGCGCGGCTCAGCGCCACCGGCAACTCGGTGGCGGCCCTGCTCGGCAGCGCCAACGGCGAAGCCAAGCTGCTGGTGGAAAACGGCACGGTGAGCAAGTTCGTCCTCGAGGCGATGGGCCTGAACGTGGGCAGCGTGGTGATCTCCAAGCTGTTCGGCGACAAGCCGGTGCGGATCAACTGCGGCGTGAGCGACGTCAGCTTCACCAACGGCCTGGCGCGCGCGCGCACCTTCGTGCTCGACACGCAGGACGCCGTGATCGACACCACCGGCGCGGTCGACCTGGCCAGCGAACGGCTCGCGCTGACCATCCGGCCGGACTCGAAGGGCCTGCGCATCTTCTCGCTGCGCTCGCCGCTCTACGTGGGCGGCACGCTGAAAAAGCCCACGGTCAGCCCCGACATCGGCGTGCTGGCCCTGCGCGCGGGCGGCGCGGTGGCGCTGGCGCTGGTGGCGCCGGTCGGCGCCGCGGTGCTGCCGCTGATCGATCTCTCCGGCGGCGGCGAGGAATCGCAATGCGGCAAGCTGCTGGCGCAGGTGCGCAAGCGCCCGCTGGCGCCGCCGCCAGGCCAGGCCTACCGCGAGCCGGCCAGCGGCGCCGCCGGCCCCGTGCCATCGGGCGCGGGCGCTGCCGCCGCGCCGGCACGGCCGGCGCCCGACGCCTCGCTGCACCAAGGCGGCTGACCGCCGCGCACCATCGCGGTGGCGCCACCGTTGCCCGTGCGCGACACCCGCGCATGCATCGACGCAATTTCGCAACACTTTCGCCCCACTGGTGCAGAGAACCGTTGTCTATCGCACACGCCGCTCGCATAATTAAACGGCCATTTACAACGAAGTCTTCAATAGATGGCGCATTGCGGACCTCTGCGAGTGATCGTGGCGTCCTTCTCAGGGTGCGGTTTCGGCCGCACTTGTTTTTCTCCCGGATTCCCCCAAAGCCCCCGCCCGCGCATGACGCCGCTACACGCCACCGTTCCGCCGATCAGCTGCCTGATCGCGCTCACGGTGTGCAACCACGTGGCCTTCAATGCCAGCCGCGTGGTGGTGTCGCTGTTCGCGCTGTCCCTCAAGGCCTCCACCGTCACGCTCGGCATCCTGATGTCGCTCTATGCGCTGCTGCCGATGCTGCTGGCCATCCATGCCGGCAAGCGCATCGACGAGATCGGCCCGCGCAAGCCGCTCATGGCCGGCTCGCTGATGGTGCTCGCGGGCACGCTGCTGCCGGCGCTGTGGCCGGGCATCGCGGCGCTCTATCTTTCGTGCGCGCTGATCGGCGTGGGCTTCATGCTGGTGCAGGTGGCCATGCAGCTGCTGATCGGCCAGATCTCCAGCGACGGCACGCGGCTGCGCAACTACACGCTGCACGCGCTCGGGCTGTCGTTCTCCGGCACGCTGGGGCCGGTGGTGATGGGCTACATGATCGAGCACGCGGGCTTCCGCCCGGCCTTCTTCACGCTGGTGGCGGTGGCCGCGGCGGGGCTGGCCGGCCTGCAGCTGGTGCGCCACCGCCTGCCCGCGCGCGGCGCCCGGGCCGCGCGCAACGCCATCGTCGACGGCAGCCGCAGTTCCACGCTGGGCCTGCTGGCGCACCCCGAGCTGCGCGCGGTGTTCATCGCCAGCGCGGTGCTGTCGGCCGCGTGGGACCTGCATGCCTTCCTGATCCCGATCCAGGGCACGCGCGTGGGGTTGTCGCCGTCGTCGATCGGCTGGGTGCTGGGCGCGTTCGCCATCGCCACCTTCGCCATCCGCGTGGCGATGCCGCTGGTGTCGCGCCGGCTGTCGGAATGGAAGGTGATCCGCGGCGCGCTGCTGCTCGGCTCGGTGGCCTACCTGCTCTATCCCTTCGTCGCGCAGTTCTGGCTGATGTGCTGCCTGGCGTTCCTGCTCGGGCTGGCGCTGGGCAGCGCGCAGCCCAACGTGATGAACATCCTGCACGCGGCCTCGCCGAGCGGGCGCGCCGGCGAGGCGCTGGGGCTGCGCTCGGCCGTGCTCAACACCAGCCAGGTGGTGTGGCCGCTGACCTTCGGCGTGGTCGGCACCGCGCTCGGCATGCTGCCGATCTTCCTGTCGATGGCGGGCGCGATGGGCGTGGCCGGCTACTACTCGCGCGGGCATGCGCGCAAGCTGCCGCCGCCAGCGGCCTGACGATGGCAACGCGAGGGCTTGCGCGTGCGCAAATGCGGCCGGGTGCGCTTTCGCTATACTCGAATCAGGCGCGCCGCCGGTGCCGGGCAGGCCTGCCCGGCGCGGCACGCAGACTTGATACCTGATCCGACATGACCCAACTTGCCGACCTCCGCCGCACCTACGTGCTCGGCTCGCTCTCCGAGTCCGACGTGGCGACCGATCCCATCAGCCAGTTCCAGCGCTGGTTCGACGAAGCCATCCATGCCAAGCTGCCCGAGCCCAACGCGATGACGCTGGCCACCGTCGACACCGACGGCCAGCCGTCCGCGCGCATCGTGCTGCTCAAGGGCATGGACGCCAGCGGCTTCACCTTCTTCACCAACTACGAAAGCCGCAAGGGCCTGGACATGGCCGGCAACCCGCGCGCGGCGCTGCTGTTCCACTGGGTGCAGCTCGAGCGCCAGGTGCGCGTGGAAGGCACCGTGGAAAAGGTCAGCGATGCCGAGAGCGATGCCTATTACGCCTCGCGCCCGCTCGGCTCGCGCCTGGGCGCGTGGGCGTCGGAGCAGAGCCGCGAGGTCGCGGACCGCGCGGTGCTGGAGCAGCGCGAGGCGGATTTCCGTGCCAGGTTCGGCGACAACCCGCCGCGGCCGGCCCACTGGGGCGGCTATCGCCTGGTGCCGTCGCGCATCGAATTCTGGCAGGGCCGGCCGTCGCGCCTGCACGACCGCATCGCCTACCGGCTGCAGGCGGACGGCGCGTGGCAGATCGTGCGGCTGTCGCCGTGAGCCATTGAATGGCGGCTGAATAGCGGCTGAATTGTCCGGGCGGCCAGGCGGCCGCGGCCCCGCGCGCATCGGGGCCGCGCACTGCACAAAATTGGGAATTGTCGTAAAGTGAGTCATCGGCACTTCCGCGAGGAAGACGCCATCGTGTGCAGGCCCAGCCTGCCCGCTGCTGAGGTTCGAGGAGTGTGCCGCAACCGCCAATTTGGGAGGCCGCATGTTTTTCAAGCAAGCACTGGACAAGCAACTGGATCACTGGATCGCCGATCTGCGCGAGCGAGCCAACCTCCCGGTCAAGCTGCGATTATGGAACGGCAACGAGTATCCGCTCGGCCGCTTCGAGCAGCCCGCGGTCACGCTGACGGTCCGCGAGGCGGGCGCGCTGCCGCTGCTGCTCACGCCGAGCCTCGACAACCTCGGCGAAGCCTACGTGCAGGAGAAGATCGACCTGGACGGCAAGCTCAGCGACATCATCGCCGTGGCCTACCGCTTCTCCGCCGCCGCCAGCGCGCAGGCCGGCGGCGCGCTGGCCCGCGTGGCGCAGCACTTCGCCCACACCAAGGCCGCCGACAAGGCCTCGATCCAGTACCACTACGACGTCTCCAACGCGTTCTACGCGCTCTGGCTCGATCCGGCGATGGTCTATTCCTGCGCCTACTTCGAAAACGGCGACGAGGACCTCGCCACCGCGCAGCGCAAGAAGATCGACCACATCCTGACCAAGATCCGCCTGCAGCCCGGCCAGACCCTGCTCGACATCGGCTGCGGCTGGGGCGCGCTGGTGCTGCGCGCGGCGCAGAAGTTCGGCGCGCGCTGCGTGGGCATCACGCTGTCGCAGAACCAGTTCGACCTGGCCACCGAGCGGGTCAGGCAGGCGGGCTTGTCGGACCGCATCGAGATCCGCCTGCAGGACTACCGCGACACCGCCGGCACGTTCGACCGCATCACCAGCGTCGGCATGTTCGAGCACGTCGGCAAGGACAACCTGCCCGGCTACTTCAAGCGCATGCGCGAGCTGCTGGCCGACGACGGCTTCGCCATGAACCACGGCATCACCTCGCCCGATCCCGAGAGCGGCGCCACGCCGATGGACGGCTCCGAATTCATGGACCGCTACGTGTTCCCGCAGGGCGAGCTGCCGCACATCGGCATGGTGCTCAACACGCTCCAGCGCGGCGGCCTGGAAGCCACCGACGTGGAGCTGATGCGCAACCACTACAACCGCACGCTGCACCACTGGGCGGACAACTTCGAGGCGCAGGGTGATACCATCCGCGCGATGGTGGGCGAGAAGAAATACCGCATCTGGCGCGTCTACCTGGCGGGCTGCGCGCACGCCTTCGATACCGACCAGATGTCGATCTACCAGGTGGTCTGCCACAAGGCCGGCCTGCCCTCGCAGAGCCTGCCCTGGTCGCGCCGCTACATCTACGACAAACCGCTGGACTGAAAACCCGCTTGACTGAAGACCTGTTCGGCGGCCTGCCGGAAACACCCGTGCCGGCCGCCGCGCCGGCGGCGCGCCCCGCACGCGGAAAAAGCGTGCAGGCGCCGCCGCCCGATCCCGCCCTCCTCGCGCTGGCCGAACGCCTTCCCGCCGGCCTGCATCTCGGTACCTCGTCGTGGTCCTACGGCGGCTGGAACGGCCTGGTCTACCAGGGCGAATACAGCGACAGCCTGCTCTCGCGCAAGGGCCTGGCCGCCTATTCGCAGCATCCGCTGCTGCGCGCAGCCGGCATCGACCGCGGCTTCTACGCGCCGATCCCGCTGGCCGACTACGTTGCCTACGCGGCCCAGGTGCCCGCGCATTTCCGCTTCCTGACCAAGGCGCCCGCCAGCATCTGCGATCCGTGGCTGCGCACCGCCGAGGGCGCGGGCCGGCTGGCCAACGCCAGCTTCCTGAACGCGGAGATCGCCGCGCGCGACTTCATCGGCCCGGCCACCGCGGGGCTCGGCGAGAAATGCGGCCCGCTGCTGTTCCAGCTTTCGCCGCTGGGCGCGATGGCCGCGGACGGCGCCGGCTTCCTGGCGCGGCTCGACGCCTTCCTCGGCGCGCTGCCCGCGCTCGATGCCGGCGCCAATCCGCATGCGTGCTACGCGGTGGAGCTGCGCGACGCATCCCTGCTCACGCCGCGCTTCATCAAGCTGCTGCGCGCGCGCGGCGTGCGCTTCTGCCTGTCGGCGCGCGAGCGCATGCCGCCGGCCGAGCGCCAGTTGCCGGCGCAGGCGCTGATGGACGAAGGCATGCCGGGGCCGCTGGTGCTGCGCTGGATGCTGCATGCGGGCTTCGCCTACGAGCAGGCCGAATCGCGCTACGCGCCGTTCGACCGGCTGCTGGACGAGGACCCGCACACGCGCGCGGTGATCGCCGAACAGGTGGTCCGCACGCTGCGCGCGGGCCAGCCCGCCTACGTGATCGTGAGCAACAAGGCCGAGGGCTGCGCGCCGCTGAGCTGCGTGCGGCTGGCCGAGGCCATCGCCGAGCGGCTGGCGCGCGACTGAGCGCGCCGGCGGATCAGCGCACCAGCAGGTGCGCGAACTTCTGCCGGAACTTGGCCAGCTTGGGCGAGATCACGAACGAGCAATAGCCCTGGGTCGGATGGGTCTGGTAGTAGTTCTGGTGGCCTTCCTCGGCGCGCCAGTACGGCTGGCCCGGCTCGATCTGCGTCACCAGCGGGGCGTCGTACAGCTTTTGCGCGGTCACTTCGCGCATCACGTACTCGGCCGTCGCGCGCTGCGGCTCCGAATGGGTGAAGATCACCGAGCGGTATTGCGGGCCGACGTCGTTGCCCTGCCGGTTGAGCGTGGTCGGATCGTGGATGGCGAAGAAGATCTCCAGGATCTCGCGGTACTTGATCACCGAGGGGTCGAACGTCACGCGCACCACTTCGGCGTGGCCGGTGTCGCCGTCGCAGACCTGCTCGTAAGTCGGATGGTTCACGTGGCCGCCGGTATAGCCCGATTCCACCGCCCGCACGCCCCTGACCTGCTGGTAGACCGCCTCCAGGCACCAGAAGCAGCCGCCGCCCAGGGTGGCGACCTCGCGCTCGCTTTCCAACTCTTTTTCCATCTTGTTCTCTCCGGCTCCGACGGTGGATTCAACTAGCATACTCGTTCGGCGCATCTCATGCCGCCCCGGCGCGCCCGCGGCGGCATGGCGGCAGGCCGTCCCCGCCGGGACGCATGCGGAGCGTGGCCGCGGTCATGCGTTTCCCGTCATGTGTCCGTGTTCCCGGCTAGGCAGCGGCGCCGGCCCGGACAACGCCACACTGGCGGGTCGGGATTGGGACTCCGCTACAATCCCCACGGCCTGTCCGGCCGGCAGGGCGCCGGGTCCGGGGGCACGCCGCCGCCTTGGTGCGCCAGCCCACCGATGCGCCGCGCCGGACGCCTTAGCTTGTACTTGTGCTTCTCGTCGCCGGCGCAAATAATATATGAAATTTCATGGATTCAAGTGGAGCCCGCGCTATGGGCATGCCTGAAGCCACGCCGCGCACCGTCGGCAAGGCTGCCTCTCCCGATTTCGACACGCTGCACTTCCGGCGCACGCTGTCCCAGTTCGCCACCGGCGTGACGGTCATCACCACGCGCGCGGGCCCCGGCTCGCCGCCGGGCGCGCCGTTCGTCGGCATCACCGCCAGTTCGTTCAACTCGGTTTCGCTCGATCCGCCGCTGGTGCTGTGGAGCATGGCCACGCGCGCCAACAGCCTGCCGATGTTCCGCGACGGCTCGCACTACATCATCAATGTGCTGTCGGACTCGCAGCTGGACCTGTGCCAGCGCTTCGCCACGCTCAAGGGCGACCGCTTCGCCGGCGTGGACTACCGCCTGTCCGAGACCGGCCTGCCGATCCTGGCCGATGCGCTGGCCTGGTTCGAATGCCACAACCGCAGCCGCTACGACGAAGGCGACCACGTGATCTTCGTGGGCGAGGTCGAGCGCTGCGGCGTGCACGGCCTCGCCGGCGGCCCGCTGGTGTTCCACGACGGCCGTTTCGGCACCACCCGCCCGCTCGCCGACTGAGGCGCCGGGCGCGCGCCATGACGCAACCGCAGCCATCTCCGCCGCCACCGCCGCCACCACCGGCGGGCGCCTTCGTCGACGGCTACCTGCCCTACCTGCTGGCGCGCGCGAGCCACCTGATGGCGGACGAGTTCCACCGGCAGGTGGAGGCCGCCGGCCTCTCGATCCCCGCATGGCGCGTGCTGGCCGCGCTGGCCGACCTGCCCGAATGCACCATCGGCGCGCTGGCCGATCTCACCCTCGCCAAGCAGCCCACCCTGACCAAGCTGATCGGCCGCATGGAGGCCGGCGGGCTGGTCGCGCGCCGCAACGGCGCGCGCGACCGCCGCCACGCGCTGGTTTCCATCACCGCGCGCGGCCGGGCCTGCGCGCGCGCCCTGCTCGCGCAGGCGGCGCGGCACGAGCGCCGGATGCTCGACGATTTCGGCCCGGCGCAGGCCGACCAGCTCAAGGACGCGCTGCGCCGGCTGATCGCGCTGCACGCGCCGCGCGAGGCGGCGCCCAGACAACGCGCACGCGGCGCGCAGGCAACGCTCAAGCGCCCGGCGCGCCCTTGATCACCGCCAGCGGCGAACCGTCGGTCTTGATCTTCTGCAGCACGATGTTGGAGCGGATGTCCATCACGCCCGGCGTGCGGTACAGCCGGTTGACGATGAAATCCGAGTAGTGCTTGAGGTTGCGCGCCTGCACCTTGAGGATGTAGTTGCTGTCGCCGGTGATGATGTAGGCCGACACCACCTCGGGCCACGCCTGCACCGCCGCGTTGAAGGTATCGTGCCAGCCCTCCACGTCGTGCCGCATCGACACCTGCACGATGGCCTCGATCTCCAGCCCGAGCTGCTCGGCGTCGAACCACGCGCGGTAGCCGCCGATCACGCCGCTTTCCTCCAGCAGCCGCACGCGGCGCAGGCACGCCGACGGCGACAGCGCCACGCGGTCGGCCAGGTCCTGGTTGCTGATGCGCCCGTTCTCCTGGAGGCAGGCCAGGATGCGCAGATCGGTAGGGTCCAGGTTCATTTCGCAGATTCTTTCCACATTCTCGTATTCGGTGAAATTCTATGCGAATCCGAGGCCGATACCCGGGGCATTTAGCAAGCCTCTTGCCTGGGATATTGACTATCATGCCGTCATCCGCTCCTCGCCGAGCCAAGGAACGCCGGACCCCGGCGCCACTCGCCCGCCCCGCCAATGACGAACCGCCCCGCCGCCACCGCCACGCCCGAGTGCCAGCTCTGGGACATCAGCCCGCCGCTGTCGCCCGACACCCCCGTGTGGCCCGGCGACACGCCGTTCCGGCAGGAGCGCGCGTGGCAGATGGACGCGCACTGCCCGGTCAACGTGGGCCGCATCACGCTGTCGCCGCACACCGGCGCGCATGCCGACGCGCCGCTGCACTACGCCGCCGACGGCGCGCCCATTGGCGCGGTCGACCTCGCGCCCTACCTCGGCCCGTGCCGCGTGATCCATTGCCTGGGCGCCGCGCCGCTGGTCGAGCCGCGCCACGTCGAACACGCGCTGGCCGGCACGCCGCCGCGCGTGCTGCTGCGCACCTACCAGGCCGCGCCGCTGGCGCGGTGGGACCCGGCGTTCTGCGCGGTGGCGCCCGCGACCATCGCGCTGCTGGCCGCCCACGGCGTGATGCTGGTCGGCATCGACACGCCCTCGCTGGACCCGCAGGAATCGAAGACGATGGAGGCGCACCGCATGGTGCGCCGGCACCGGCTGGCCATCCTCGAAGGGCTGGTGCTCGACGCCGTCGCCGCCGGCGACTACGAACTGATCGCGCTGCCGCTGCGCCTGGCCGGGCTCGACGCCAGCCCGGTGCGCGCCGTGCTGCGCAGCCTGGCCTGACGCGCAGGCCCACCGAATCCGTTTTTTCTCCAGGAAGCTCCCATGACCGCACCAAGCCGCGAGCAATGCCTCGCACTCGACCGGCAGGACCCGCTGCGCCCGCTGCGCGACCAGTTCGCGCTGCCCGAAGGCGTGATCTATCTCGACGGCAACTCGCTGGGCGCGCGCCCGCGCAGCGCCGCCGCGCGCGCCGCCGAGGTGGTGAGCGAGGAATGGGGGCATGGCCTGATCCGCAGCTGGAACACCGCCGGCTGGTTCGACCTGCCGCAGCGCCTGGGCAACAAGCTCGCGCCGCTGATCGGCGCCGGCGAAGACGAAGTGGTGGTCACGGACACCACCTCGATCAACCTGTTCAAGGTCCTGGCCGCAGCGCTGCGCGTGCAGCAGGCGCGCGACCCGCGGCGCAAGGTCATCGTCTCGGAAGCCAGCAATTTCCCCACCGATCTGTACATCGCGCAGGGCCTGGCCGACCTGCTGCAGCAAGGCTATTCGCTGCGCCTGGTCGACGCGCCGCAGGAGATCGACGCAGCGGTCGGCGCCGACACCGCGGTGCTGATGCTGACCCACGTGAACTACAAGAGCGGCGAAATGCTGGACATGGCCGCCGTGACCGCGATGGCGCACGCGCGCGGCGCGCTCACGGTGTGGGACCTGGCCCATTCGGCCGGCGCGGTGCCGGTGGCGCTGACGGCGTCGGGCGCGGACTACGCGGTGGGCTGCACCTACAAATACCTCAACGGCGGCCCCGGCTCGCCGGCCTTCCTGTGGGTCGCGCCGGCGCTGCGCGATGCGTTCTGGCAGCCGCTGTCGGGCTGGTGGGGCCACGCCGCGCCGTTCGCGATGGAGCCGGGCTACCGCCCGCGCGCGGGCGTGGGCCGCTTTCTGTGCGGCACCCAGCCGGTGACTTCGCTGGCGATGGTCGAATGCGGCCTGGACCTCTTCGCCCGGACCGACATGCAGGCGCTGCGCGCCAAGTCGCTGCTGCTGACCGACCTGTTCATCGCGCTGGTCGAGCAGCGCTGCGGCCACCATCCGCTCGAGCTGGCCACGCCGCGCGCGCACGCGCGCCGCGGCAGCCACGTCAGCTTCGCCCATCCCGACGGCTTCGCGCTGGTGCAGGCGCTGATCGAGCGCGGCGTGATCGGCGACTACCGCGAGCCGCGCATCGCGCGCTTCGGCTTCACGCCGCTGTACATCGGCTTCGCCGACGTGTGGGACGCGGTGGAGGTGCTGCGCGACGTGCTCGACAGCGGCAGCTACAAGGAAGCACGCCACCAGGCGCGCGGCCTGGTGACTTGAGGAGGAGAGCGACATGAGCGCCAACAAGGGATGCCCGATGTCGGGGCCGGGCGATGCCACGAACGCCGCCAACGCCACGAATGCCGCGGCGGCGGGCGGCGAGGCCGCCTGGCACGATGCGCAGATGGACTTCGCCGGGGACATGAGCTACGGCGACTACCTGGCGCTGGACCAGATCCTCAGCGCCCAGCATCCGCTCTCGCCCGAGCACAACGAGATGCTGTTCATCGTGCAGCATCAGACCAGCGAGCTGTGGATGAAGCTGGCGCTGCACGAGCTGCGCGCGGCGCGCGAGTGCGTGCGCGGCGACCAGTTGCCGCCGGCCTTCAAGATGCTCACGCGCGTGTCGCGCATCATGGAGCAGCTGGTGCAGGCGTGGAACGTGCTGGCCACCATGACGCCGCCGGAATACTCGGCGATGCGCCCGTATCTCGGCATGTCGTCGGGTTTCCAGTCCTACCAGTACCGCGAGATCGAGTTCATCCTCGGCAACAAGAACGCCGCCATGCTGCGCCCGCATGCGCACCGGCCCGAGCACCTCGCGCTGGTAGAGGCGGCGCTGCGCACGCCGTCGCTGTACGACGAGGCGATCCGCCTGATGGCGCGGCGCGGCTTCGCCATCGACGCGGGCTGCATCGAGCGCGACTGGACCCGCCCGGCCGGCGAGAACGCCTCGGTGGAGGCGGCGTGGCTGGAGGTCTACCGCCAGCCCGGCGCGCACTGGGAACTGTACGAACTGGGCGAGAAGTTCGTCGACCTGGAGGATGCGTTCCGCCAATGGCGCTTCCGCCATGTCACCACGGTGGAGCGCGTGATCGGCTTCAAGCGCGGCACCGGCGGCACCGAGGGCGTGAGCTACCTGCGCAAGATGCTCGACGTGGTGCTGTTCCCCGAACTGTGGAAGCTGCGCACCGACCTCTGACGCGCGCTCAGGGCGCCGGGTCCGACAGCCGCGCGGCCAGCGCGCGCAGGGCCGGCGCCAGCTTGTCGTGGAACACGGCCTCTTCCACGGAACCGTAGGAGGCGCTGCAGCTCAGCATGTGCAGCTCCTTCTCCCCCACCGGCCGGAACGCCACCGCGCAGGCGTGGATGGCCGGGTGCCAGTCGCGGAACGAGGCCGCGTAGCCCTGCCCGGCGGCCTGCGCCAGTGCCGCGCGCGTCGGCCCTTCCTGCGTCTTCCATTGCTCCGGGAAAGCCTGCGCGAATTCCGCCAGCACGCGCTCGCGCCGCGCCGCCGGCAGCGCCGCCAGGTAGGCGCGCCCCATCGAGCTCGACACCAGCGACAGGCGCGAGCCCACGCCCAACCCGAGCATCACGCCGGCATCGTTGCGGATCGACTCCAGGTAGATCACCTCCATGCGCTCGCGCTTGCCGAGCGAGACCGAGACCCCGTAGGACTGCGCGAACGCCAGCATGTGCGGCCGCGCCAGCGCCACCACGCCGGACGCCGACAGGTATGCATAACCGAGCGCCAGCACGCCGGCGTCGAGCGCGTACTTGCCCAGGCTGTCGTCGTAGCGCAGGTAGCCGAGCTGCACCAGCGTGCCGGCCAGACGGCTCACGGTCGCCTTGGGAAAACCGGTGCGGCGCACGAAGTCCTGGTTGCCCAGCATCGCTTCGCCGGTGCGGAAACAGCGCAGCAGCTCCAGGCCGCGCGCCAGCGCGGCGACGAAGTTGGGATCGCTCTCGCGCGGCGCGGGGCCGGCGGCATCCGCCTGCTGCGTGGCGGGCAAGGCTTGCGGTTCGGTGGCCAAGAGAGCGCTCCGGCTGGTGGAATGGGAAGGTGCCGCGGCCGCAACGGAAGGGGCCGCCACGGTCATGCCGATTCCGGCTATTGCACGGACCGCGCATTGCGCTATACTACATCATCGGAACAAAGTTCCGCAATGCGGAACTACAAAATCGCGGCGAAAGTCACGAAAGTCACCGCAGACCGCGGAATGCGCCGATGCTTTTGTTGAGGCCTGCTGACCCCAGGCCACCCGCGAGACCGCCCGGCCCGATCCGCCGCGCCATCCCGCCGGCGCCCGCAACCCCCTGCACGAACCCGCACAACGCACTGCACTACCGAAGGAGACCTACATGGCTGCCAACGCCGAATTCAACTGGGCCGACCCGCTGCTGCTGGACCAGCAACTGAGCGACGACGAGCGCATGGTGCGCGACGCCGCCCAGGCCTATTGCCAGGACAAGCTCGCGCCGCGCGTGCTGCAATCGTTCCGCAACGAGAAGACCGACGTCGAGATCTTCCGCGAAATGGGCGAGCTCGGCCTGCTGGGCCCGACCATTCCCGAGCAATACGGCGGCCCGGGACTGAACTACGTGTCCTACGGCCTGATCGCGCGCGAAGTGGAACGGGTGGATTCGGGCTACCGCTCGATGATGAGCGTGCAGTCCTCGCTGGTGATGGTGCCGATCTACGAATTCGGCAGCGAAGCGCAGAAGCAGAAATACCTGCCCAAGCTCGCCACCGGCGAGTGGATCGGCTGCTTCGGCCTGACCGAGCCGAACCACGGCTCGGACCCGGGCTCGATGGTCACGCGCGCCAGGAAGGTGGCGGGCGGCTATGAACTGAGCGGCGCCAAGATGTGGATCACCAACTCGCCGATCGCCGACGTGTTCGTGGTGTGGGGCAAGCTGGCCGGCGACGACGGCAAGGAAGCCATCCGCGGCTTCATCCTGGAAAAGGGCTGGAAGGGCCTGTCGGCGCCCGCGATCCACGGCAAGGTCGGCCTGCGCACCTCGATCACCGGCGAGATCGTCATGGACCAGGTGTTCGTGCCGGAAGACAACCTGATGCCCGGCGTGTCCGGCCTCAAGGGTCCGTTCACCTGCCTGAACTCGGCCCGCTACGGCATCGCCTGGGGGGCGCTGGGCGCCGCCGAGTTCTGCTGGCACACCGCGCGCCAGTACACGCTGGACCGCCAGCAGTTCGGCCGCCCGCTGGCCGCCAACCAGCTCGTGCAGAAGAAGCTGGCCGACATGCAGACCGAGATCACGCTGGGCCTGCAAGGCTGCCTGCGCCTGGGCCGCATGAAGGACGAAGGCACCGCCGCGGTGGAAATCACCTCGATCATGAAGCGCAATTCGTGCGGCAAGTCGCTCGACATCGCCCGCGTGGCGCGCGACATGCTCGGCGGCAACGGCATCTCGGACGAGTTCGGCGTGATCCGCCACGTGGTCAACCTCGAAGTGGTCAACACCTACGAAGGCACCCACGACATCCACGCGCTGATCCTGGGCCGCGCCCAGACCGGCATCCAGGCCTTCTACTGAAGCCTGCGCCCGCCCCGTCTCCGAAATCCAAGGGCAAGAAGCAAAAAGGCCCGGCTGCGAAGCCGGGCCAAGCACACTACCAAGGAGAGACGACGGGCGAGCCCATCGTGTTACAACACCGTGACACGCCGGCCGGCGCCACGCGCCCGGCCGGCCTGCCGCCGGGCCCCTAGCGATTGGGCTGCGGCGTCAGGCGAAGGTAAGGCCGCACGGCCTTGTAGCCCTTCGGGAATTTCTGCTTGATCACTTCCTCGTCCTTCAGCGAAGGCACGATCACCACGTCCTCGCCGTCCTGCCAGTTGCCCGGCGTGGCGACGCTGTGGTTGTCGGTGAGCTGCAGCGAGTCGATCACGCGCAGGATCTCGTTGAAATTGCGCCCGGTGCTGGCCGGGTAGGTGATGATGAGGCGCACCTTCTTCTTCGGGTCGATCACGAACAGCGAACGCACCGTCAGGGTCTCGTTCGCGTTGGGATGGATCATGTCGTAGAGCTGCGAGACCTTGCGGTCGCCATCGGCGATGATGGGGAAGTTGACCGTGGTGCCCTGCGTTTCGTTGATGTCCTTGATCCACTCGCGATGCGATTCGACCGGGTCGACCGACAGCGCGATGACCTTGACGTTGCGCTTGGCGAAATCGCCCTTGAGCTTGGCGGTCAGCCCCAGCTCGGTGGTGCAGACCGGCGTGAAGTCCGCCGGATGCGAGAACAGCACGCCCCAGCTGTCGCCCAGCCATTCATGGAAGCGGATCGGGCCGTCGCTGGAGTCCTGCTCGAAATCCGGCGCAATATCGCCTAGACGTAGTGCCATCTCTGTCTCCTTCCGCGAGAAATTGGGGTTGAACCAGTTTAGTCCGATTGCGATCCAACCCAAACAAATATAAAGTCACTACAAAATCACCTTTTCATCTTAAGGACTTTTGTCTCAAGTCAGCGTCCTACATAACTTGTCGGACCCGTGGTGTTGAAACCACGGCGGCTCCCCGCATATGCTAAGAAAGAGGGCGAGAAGGCTGCCCGACACCGTGCGAGGAAGGCAAAATGTCACAATCCGAAACCACCGCCCGCAAACAGGAGAAACTGATGAGCGATGTCAAGACCGTTTTGTCCGATGCCGAAGAACTGCTTAAGCAAGCGGCCTCGACCACCGGCGAGAAAGCTGCCGAACTGCGCGAGCGCGGCATGGGCCTGCTGAAGCAGGCCAAGGAAAAGGCGCAGGACCTCCAGGACGCCGTCGTCACCAAGAGCAAGGCGGCCGCGCGCGCCACCGACGACTACGTGCACGATCACCCGTGGCGCGCCGTCGGCGTGGCGGCCGGCGTCGGCCTGCTGGTCGGCCTGCTGCTCAACCGCAAGTAATCCTGAACCATGCGACCCGCCGGGCCTGATGGCCCGGCGCCAGGAACGAGTGCCCCGCGTTAGCCGTATTGCGCCCACGCATTGCGCAGCGCGCGGCAACATGCGGAGCAAACGCCCTCCGGCGGCATGTTCCGCCGGCCCGGCTCCCGTCCGCAACCGGTGCAGCCCCGTGCTGCACGCCCTTGCCGGAATTGCATGAGCGACCCGACCTCCTCTCCCAAGTTCATGGACGCCCTGCGCAGCCTGGCAGGATCGCTGGTGGCGATGGTGCAGACGCGCCTCGAACTCGCCAGCGTCGAACTCGCGGAAGAACGATCGCGCCTGATGAAGATGGCCTTGCTGGCCTGCTTCGGGCTGGTGTTCTTCGGCCTGTCCCTGGTCACGCTGACCGTGCTGATCGCCATCGTGTTCTGGGACACCTACCGCTGGCAGGCGCTGGGCGCGCTGGTCCTGTTCTACCTCGCCGCGTGCGCGGTCTGCCTGGCGCTGGCGCGCCACCTCGTGCGGCATGCCCCGCCCCTGTTCGAGGCCACCCTGGCCGAGATCGACAAAGACCGGGAGATCCTGCGCCGATGAGCACGCCGTCCAACCCCAGCGACGCACCGGCCGAACGCGCCGATGAGCGCGCCAACGAGCGCGCCGACACCGCCGCGACCCGCGACGCCGGCCAGCCGCGCGCGCATCCGCGCCCGGTGCGCTATTCGCGCGAAGTGCGCCTGCCGCTGGCGATCCGCAAGGAACTGCTGATCACGCGCGCCGCGCTGGAGCGCTATGACTGCGCCCAGGCGCTGCACCAGGTGCGCGGCAGCGCGGCGCGCTTCGGCCGCCTCGGCAACTGGCTGCCGCGCGTGGCGCAGCCCGCCTCCTTGCTCAAGCTGCTGGGCCTGGCGCGCGACTACCCGGTCCTCAGTTCCACGATTTCCCTGGCGCTGCCCCTGCTGCGCAAGACCCCGGTGCTGCGCTGGGGCTGGAAGCTGGCCAAGCTCGGCGGCCTCGCCGCGGCCGGCTACTGGGCCTACGATACCTGGCAGAAAGGTACCGCCGGCGACACCCGGACCGCCCGCGCGCCCGGCGCCGCCGACACCGGCTTTCGCGATCCGCTGGTACGCTAGTCCGCAGCCCGCCGCCGATAACCGATAGCCACCCGCCCCGGCCCCGGCCACCACCGGCCTGCCGGTCGGCGCGCCCGCGCCCTGACCGGCGCCCCGGCGAGTTGTCATGCCGGGACGGGATAATCCCGTGCCCCCGGGGGATTTTCCACGCAAGGTGACAGCGCCATGACCCAACCAGCAGACATGCAGCAGAAGGCGTTCTACCTGCTGCTGGCCGCAGTCTCGATCGCATTCTGCTTCGTGCTGTGGCCGTTCTTCGGCGCCGTGTTCTGGGGCGCCATCCTCGCCATCATCTTCACGCCGCCCAACAACTGGCTCACGCGCCGCATGGGCGGGCGCCGCAACCTCGCCGCGCTGGCCACGCTGACGCTGTGCCTGCTGATCGTGGTGCTGCCGCTGATCTTCGTGGCCGGCGCGCTGGCCCAGGAGGTCAGCACGGTCTACCAGCAGATCAAGACCGGGCAGCTCAACTTCGGCGCCTACTTCCAGCAGGCCGTGCACGCGCTGCCGCCGTCCGTGAACCGGGTGCTGGACCGCTTCGGCATGGCCGACATCGCCGGCGTGCAGGCCAAGCTCACCGCCGGCGCCGCGCAGGGCAGCCAGCTGATCGCCACGCAGGCGCTGAGCATCGGCCAGAACACGTTCCAGTTCGTGGTCAGCTTCGGCGTGATGCTGTACCTGCTGTTCTTCCTGCTGCGCGACGGCGCGGAGATCTCGCGCCGCATCGTGCAGGCCATTCCGCTGAGCGAGCCGCACAAGCAGCACCTGCTGCGCAAGTTCACCACGGTGGCGCGCGCCACCGTCAAGGGCAACATCGTGGTGGCCGCCGTGCAGGGCGCGCTCGGCGGGCTGATCTTCTGGTTCCTCGGCATCCAGGGCTCGCTGCTGTGGGGCGTGCTGATGGCCTTCCTCTCGCTGCTGCCGGCGGTCGGCGCGGCGCTGATCTGGGGGCCGGTGGCGATCTACTTCCTGCTCACCGGCGAGGTCGGCAAGGGCGCGGTCCTGATCGGCTTCTGCGTGCTGGTGATCGGCACGGTGGACAATGTGCTGCGCCCGATCCTGGTCGGCAAGGACACCCGCATGCCCGACTGGGTGGTGCTGATCTCCACGCTGGGCGGCATGGCGCTGTTCGGCCTGAACGGCTTCGTCATCGGCCCGCTGATCGCCGCGCTGTTCATCGCCAGCTGGGACCTGTCCACCTCCACGCGCGAGGAAATCGAACGCCGCGAGGCCACGCAGGACCAGGAAGACCAGGACCAGCCGCCGTCGCCCGCGCCCGATGCGGCGACAGCGCCATCAGCGCCATCCGCTCCGGCCGCCCCGCGCGACCGCGTGCCCGCGGCGCAACGCGCCGAGTGAGCGCGCCGCGGGCCACCCCGAACCCATCCAGGAGCCAGCCTTGAACCAGAGCAACGCAAAGACACCCAGGCACTACACGGTGCGCGAGCTGTTCCGCAAGCCGGACCGCTCCCAGTTCTCGATCTCGCCGGACGGGCGCCATCTTTCCTTCCTGGCGCGCCACCAGGGCCGCCAGAACGTCTTCGTGCAGGCCATCGACGCCGACGGCAACCTGCTCGGCGAAGCGCGCCCGCTGACCGCCGAGACCGAGCGCGACCTGCCCTTCCACACCTGGAAGGGCAACGCCCACATCCTCTACATCAAGGACTTCGGCGGCGACGAGAATTTCCACGTGCTGTCGGTGCCGGTCGACGGCGGCGAGCCGGTCGACCTGACGCCGTATCCCGGCGTGCGCGCGGAGATCGTGGACGACCTCGAGGACGACGACCGCCACATCCTGCTGTCCCACAACAAGCGCGACCCGCAGGTCTTCGACGTGCTGCGCGTGGACGTCGCGACCGGCGAGTCCGTGCAGATCGCCGAGAATCCCGGCAACGTGATGAGCTGGGGCACCGACCACGCCGGGCGCCTGCGCGTAGCCACCGCCAGCGACGGCGTCAACACCACCCTGCTCTACCGCGACACCGAGGATGAGCCGTTCCGCCCCATCCTCACCACGGATTTCCGCGAGACGGTCGCGCCGCTGTTCTTCACCTTCGACGACGCGCAGCTCTACGTGCAGTCGAACCGCGGCCGCGACAAGCTCGCCATCTTCGAGTTCGACCCGCACACCGCGCAGGAAGGCAAGCTGGTGTTCGAGCACGGCGAGGTCGACGTCGGCGGCCTCGGCTACTCGCGCCACCGCCGCGTGCTCACCGCCGCCTGGTACACCGACTGGAAGACGCGCCGCCATTTCTTCGACGCGCGCAGCGAGCGGATCCACGCCGACCTCGAGCGCCAGCTGCCCGGCTACGAGCACCACGTCACCAGCATCACGCGCGACGAGACCCGCATGATCGTGTCCGCGTCGAGCGACCGCACCACCGGCACGCGCTACCTGTACGACAGCGACACCGGCAAGCTGGTGTCGCTGGGCCAGATCCTGCCGTGGCTCGACGAGGCCGACATGGCGCCGATGCAGCCGGTCGGCTTCACCTCGCGCGACGGCCTGCAACTGCACGGCTACCTGACGCTGCCGCCGGGCGCCGAGGCGCGGAACCTGCCGCTGGTGGTCAACCCGCACGGCGGCCCGTGGACGCGCGACGTATGGGGCTTCAACCCCGAAGTGCAGTTGCTGGCCAACCGCGGCTACGCCGTGCTGCAGGTCAACTTCCGCGGCTCCACCGGCTACGGGCGCAAGTTCTGGGAAGCCAGCTTCAAGCAATGGGGCCGGACCATGCAGAACGACATCGACGACGGCGTCGACTGGCTCGTCGCGCAGGGCATCGCCGATCCGCGCCGCGTGGCCATCTACGGCGGCAGCTATGGCGGCTATGCGGTGCTCGCGGGCGTGGCCTTCACGCCCGAGCGCTACGCCGCGGCCATCGACTACGTGGGCGTGTCGAACCTGTTCACGCTGCTCGAGACCATTCCCGCCTACTGGAAGCCGATGCTCGACATGCTCTACGAGATGATCGGCAACCCCAACGACGAGAACGACCGCAAGGCCATGCACGATGCCTCGCCGGTGTTCTTCGCCGACCGCATCCGCACGCCGCTGCTGGTGGCCCAGGGCGCCAACGACCCGCGCGTCAAGCAGGCCGAGAGCGACCAGATCGTGGAGGCGCTGCGCAAGCGCGGCGTGGACGTGGCCTACCTGCTCAAGGAAAACGAAGGGCACGGCTTCCACAACGAGGAAAACCGCTTCGACTTCTACGAGGCGATGGAAGCGTTCCTGGCCAGGCACCTCGCCAGGGCCGACGTCCGGGCCTGATCTGGCGCGCGGGCGCGCAGGAAGGCGTGGCGGGCGACCGCCACGCCTTTTTTTCATCCGCCGCGCGTCAGGGCGCCGGCATGAACGCGAACGGCGGCGCCGGCACGAACGACGCCGACACCTCTCCCGCATAGACCTGCCCCCTGTCCATCGCCAGCTTCAGCACCGGCGCGCCAGCTTTCAGATTCAGCTTGTCCAGCGACACCCAGAACGTGTCCGGGCGCGTGGCCGAGTCGAAGTAGTAGACCAGGTTCTTCTGGTCCGACACGGTGCGCCAGATGGTCGAGGACAGGTTGGGCTGGTCCGGCGTGCTGATGCCGAGCGGCACGCTCACCGAACGCATCACGCTCATCACGCCGGCCACGGCCTGGAACGCGTAAGACCGGTTCGGCACGCCGGCGATGTAGTTCGGATCGAGCTGCTTCGGAATCGCGTCGAGCAGGAACGACGCGCGCACGAAGCGGTCCGCGGCGCGATTGGTGCCGGGCAGGAACGTCAGGCCGCCGACGCCCTTCCAGTAGGTGTCGAGCGCAAGCTGCTCGCTGTAGGCCGGCGAGTTCGTCATGACCTTGAACGCCTTGCCGTGGTGGATGATGAGCTTGCCGCCGAGATACTCGAGGATGGCCGAATCGCCCTGCGCGTCCGACAGCGAAAGATGGATCGTCAGCGGCTTGCCGTTGGGCAGCGGCGGCGCGATGACCTGGAAGGGATTCTGGCCAAGCACGCCGACCGCTTCGGCGACGGTGGCGAAATTGTCGAGCGCATACTGCGCCCACAGGCTGATGGCGATTCCCGCGCGGCGCGCGTCGGGCCTGCCGTAGTCGGTCTCGGCGAGATACAGCGCATTGGCGACCAGCCCGCGCTCGTTCATGCCGTCGACGCTGCCGATCTCATAACCCGACACGACCACGCTGCCGTATTTCGACGTCCAGCGCGGCGAGCGCGGCCCCGCGGCGCCGTCGCGCCCGATGCCGGCGGGAAACACCCAGAGATTGGAGCCCATGTCCTCGGACCAGTCCATCGAGCGTCCGGTGATCACCTGGCCGTCCGCGCCGACATACAGCACGCGCGTGCAGCCGTAGGCGAGCGAGACGCCCAATGCGGTCAGTGCGATGGCGATCGCGCCCAGCGCCGCGAGCCGGAACTTCCGAAAATGCCGCAACATGACGTTCTCCTCAATGCGCCGAAGCGGCGACGACTTCCAGCGTGCCGTCGATCACGAACTGCACGCCCATGCAGACCAGCAGGAACCCCATCACGCGCGAGATGGCCTCGACGCTGCCATTGCCGAGAAAGCGCACGAGCTGCGTGGACGAGCGCAGGCAGATCCAGAACAGCAGGCCCAGCAGCACCGCGACGATCACCGGCGCCGCCGCCAGGACCCAATGAGCATATGCGTCCTGCTTGCCGCTGAGCTTGGAGGCGAGGCTGATGACGATCGCGATGGAACCGGGCCCGGCGGTCCCCGGAAATGCCAGCGGCACGAAGGCGATATCGGCGGAATTCTCCTGGCTTTGCTCGGCTTTTTTCTTGCCGGTTTCCGGAATGTCCGTTGCCGCGGCCGAGGGAAAAAGCATCTTGAAGCCGAGAAAGGAAACGATCAGGCCGCCGGCGATGCGCATGCCCGGAATCGATATGTCGAACGTGCGCATGATCCACGTGCCGGAGTAATAGGCCACCAGCATGATCGACGTCACGTAGCAGGCGCCGAGCCGGATCTGGCGCTTGCGCCTGGCGTCCGGCATGTGCGCGCCCAGCGCCAGCAGCAGCGACATGGACGCCAGCGGATTGGCCAGCGGAAGCATCAGCGTCAAGCCGATGCCCACCAGCCTGAACAACTGGAGAATCTCTGCGCTCATAGGGAGCCACTCCCGAAGTCAGCGATGCGGATCGTTCGCCAGAACGAATTGGTTCATGATAGTCCAGTTCAATTCTTTATCGCGTAAAAAATTGAAATTACGGAATTATCGAAAAAACTTTTACGCGATGGCTTATCGGACTTTATGGCTATCCGATCTGAATCGTCCGGTTAAATCCAATGCGCATGCGCATAGTACGAATCGCGGCCGTCGCCAGCGGGCCGGCCGGCCCGCGCCGGCCGCCAGCCGCTGCGGCCAGCACCCCGCCGACACCCGCCAGCACCCCGCCGGCAGCGCCGCGGATTTCCCCGCGCGGCACCGCCGCCGCAACTCTTGGACAAGGCGCATTCCGTGCTGCTATATTGCCTGCATTGTTTCCGACGCAGCGGCATGGAAGCGAGCTGGCCGATCCTTGAAACCGATCATTGAACTGACGATGTTTCAGACAGAAAGCAGCGCACTCACGCCCTTCGGGCAATGGACTCGCGGCCGCCGCCGCATGCCGGCGCTGGCCGCGCTGGCCGCGCCGTGCGCCTCGCTGCAGGGCTGCGCGTTCGGCGGCGCGCCCGCGTTCGACCTGTTCGGCGCCTACTTCCCGCTCTGGCTGCTGAGCGCGCTGATCGGCGCGCTCGGCGCGGTGATTGCGCACCGGGTGTTCGTCGCCACCGGATGGGCGCAAATCGTGCCTTGCCAACTGCTGGTCAACACCGCAATCGGCGTGACGGTCGCCGTGCTCGCCTGGTTGCTCGGAACGGGACAATTTCCATGAAGCTGGCCGGCGCACGCCAACCCGCCATCCGCGGCCGCCTGATCGCCGCGGCCATCGTCGTGCTGGGCATCGGCATGGCGTTCTACGCCTATCACCGCATCGCGCGCTTCCCGTCCTCCGACGACGCCACGCTCGACGCCGACGTGGTCCACGTGGCCTCGCCGGTCGGCGGCAGGATCGCCCGGCTGTGGGTCACGGAGAACCAGCAGGTCGCCAAGGGCGCGCCGCTGTTCCAGATCGACCCCGAGCCCTACCGGCTGGCCGTCGCCCAGGCGCAGGCGGACCTGGAGCTGGCGCAGGCCGCGCTCGGCACCCGGCGCAGGAGCATCGCCAGCGAGCAGGCGGCGGCGTCGATCGCCGCCGAGCAGGCCGCGCGCGCCGCGCAGAACTACGCCCTGACCGCGCGCACGGTGGAGCGCCTGCGCCCGCTCGAAGCGGACGGCTACGTGCCGGCCCAGCAACTGGACCAGGCCCAGGTCACGCAGCGCGACGCGGCGATCTCGCTCAGGCAGGCCAAGGTGCAGCGCTCCGCCACGGCCCAGGCGGTGGGCGACGAAGCGGGCGCGGTAGCGGCCATGCACGCGCGCCAGGCCGCGCTGGCCATCGCGCGGCGCGCGCTCGACGACACGCTGGTGCGCGCCCCGCACGACGGCCGCGTCACCGGGCTGACGGTCCTGTCCGGCGAAGTGGTGGTGCCCAACCAGTCCCTCTTCGTGCTGATCCATACCGGCGAATGGTTCGCGGTGGCCAACTTCCGCGAAACCGTGCTGGCCGGGATCAAGGCCGGCGATTGCGCCACGGTCTACTCGATGATCGACCGCAACCGCGCCATCCGCGGCACCGTGACGGGCATCGGCGCCGGCGTCGTCGACACCGACCGCGTCAACCTGCCGCGCTCGCTGCCCTACGTGCAGGCCTCGGTGAACTGGGTGCGCGTGGCGCAGCGCTTCCCGGTGCGCATCCGCCTGGAGGAAGCGCCCGAGGCGCTCGCCCGGGTCGGCGCGAGCGCCACCGTCGAGATCCGGCATGGCGCGGCCTGCCGCTGACGGCGCGCGGCTGCGCCCGGGCGACCTCGCCCGGCTGCTCGCGCCCGCGCCGGGACGCGCGCAGGCGGCCGCGCGCATCGCGCTGACCTGCACGCTGGTGGTGCTGGTGACGTGCATCTACCGCACGCCCGAGGCCGCGATCTCGGCCTATGTGGTGTTCTTCATCACCCGGCCCGACCGCGCCAGCAGCATCCTGATGAGCGTCGCCGCGCTGGTGCTGCTCAGCTTCGTGATCGGGCTGGTGATGCTGGTCGCGGTCTTCAGCGTCGACAGCCCGGGGCTGCGGGTGGCCTGCATCGTGCTGCTGTCGGCCGGCCTGCTGTTCCTGACCTCGGCCAGCAAACTGCGCCCGATCGGCGCCATCGTGGCCATGATCGTCGGCTTCGCGCTCGACGAGCTCGGCATCGTGCCCACCGGCGAGGCGGCCACGCGCGGCCTGCTCTACGCCTGGCTGATGGTGGCGATTCCCATCGGCGTCAACGTGGCGGTCAACCTGGTGCTGGGCCGCTCGCCGCGGCGCCTGGCCTGCGGCCGGCTGGCGCAGTGCCTGCGCGTGGCCGCCGGCAGCCTGCGCGCGCCGCGGGCCGGCCGCGACGCGCTCGACGCCTGCCTGCGCGAAGCGGTGCAGCCGGTGGCCGGCTGGCTCTCCCTGGCCAGGCTGGAAGGCACGCTGCCGCCCGCCGAGCTGGCCGCGCTGCGCCACGCCGCGGCCTCCACCACCGCGATCCTGCTGGCGACCGATGCCGTCACCCGCGAACCGTGCGAGCACCTGCCGGCATCGTTCGCGGCGCCGATTGCCGACACCCTGGACGAGATGGCGCGCCTGCTCGGGCAGGGCGGCTATCCGGTCGACATCGCACTGACGCCGCCGCCGGCGGAAAGGCTCCCGGCCGCGGCGAAAACGGCGGCGGCGAACCTGGTGGCGGCCATCAATGGCTACGCCGAAACCCCGGCGCCGGACAGCGACGCGGCGGGCAATGCGGCAGGCAAGGCGGCAGGCAAGGCGGCGGGCAAGGCCACGAACAAGGCAGCAGACCAGGCGCATGCGTCCGCCTTCTTCCTGCCCGACGCCTTCTCGAATCCCGACCACGTCCGCTACGCACTGAAGACCACGGCCGCCGCCACGTTCTGCTATCTGCTCTACATGCAGCTCGACTGGCCCGGCATCCACACCTGCTTCATCACCTGCTACCTGGTATCGCTGGGCACCGCCGCCGAGACCGTGGAGAAGCTCACGCTGCGGCTGGCCGGCTGCGCGGCCGGCGCGCTGCTCGGCACCGCCGCGCTGGTGTTCGCGGTCCCCGCGCTCACCTCGGTCGGCGCGCTGATGGCGCTGGTGTTCGCCGGCACGCTGGTGTCGGCGTGGATCGGGCAAGGCTCGCCGCGCATCGCCTACGCCGGCTTCCAGGTCGCCTTCGCGTTCTTCCTGTGCGTGCTGCAGGGCGCCGCGCCGGGCTTCGACCTGACCATCGCGCGCGACCGCATCATCGGCGTGATGCTGGGCAACCTCGTGGTCTACCTCGTCTTCACGCGGGTCTGGCCGATCAGCATCGCCGGCCGCATCGACGCCGCGCTGGCGGACCTCGCCGCGCTGTGGGAACAGCTGGCCGCGACCCGGCACGCCGACACGCGGCGCCGACAGGCCGCGGCCGCGCTGGCGCTGCAAGGCACCATCCACGAAGACCTTTCCCTGGCCCGCTACGAGCCCGCGTCGATCGGCCCGGCGCCGGCGTGGCTCGAGCAGCGGCACCAGGTCCTCGACAGGTTCGGCGCGATGGCCGGCCCGCTGTTCGTGCTGGCGGAGACGTCGCCGGGCGATCCGGAGATCGCGCGCCGGCTGCGCCGCGCGAGCGGCGCCGCGGCCGGTGACGCCACCGCTGCGCCGGACGCGCCCGACGCACCCGATATGCCCGATGTGCCCGACGCGCGCGCGGCCCTGCTCACGCTCATCGACAGGCGGCTGGCCGAAAGCGGCCGCGCCGCGCCGCGCGGCGCCGCCAAGGAATCCCCACGCCATGCACCCACCTAGCCCGCGGGCGGCCCTTTCCATGCTGGCCGCCGCGCTCGCGGCCGGCTGCGCTACCTCGTCCCTGGAGCTGGCGCCCGCGCGGCCGGACCGCCCGTGGCAACCGGAAACCACCGCCAGCGGGGAAATCGTGCCGGCCCCGCCGCGGCAGGCCGCCGCGCCGCCCGTCTATGTCCTGCCCGCCAACAGCACGCTGGCGGCGCTGCCGCTGCCGCCGGACCTCGATGCCGCGCACGCCTACACGCTCGCCGAGCTGATCGACATGGCGGAATCCGCCAACCCGCTCACCCGCATCGCCTGGAACGACGCGCGCAACGCGGCGCTGGCGACCGGCATCGCCAGGAGCGCCTATCTCCCGCAGATTTCCGCCACCGCGATGGGCGGCTACCAGAGCGGCCACGGCTCCACCTCGACGCTGCTCGGGCAGGCCTCGGCCGACGCCTCGGCGCACGGCACGATCTCGGCGCTGTCGCTGCAATGGCTGCTGTTCGATTTCGGCGAGCGCGCCAGCCTGGTCGAAGCGGTGGAGCAGACCTCGGTGGCGGCGAACATCGCCTTCTCCGCGGTCCACCAGCAGGTGATCCACGACGTCAGCGTGGCCTTCTACCTGTACCAGGCCGCCCGCTCGCGCGCCGGCACGACGCAGCAGGCGCAGGACAACGCGGACGCCGTCCTCGCGGCCGCGCAGGCGCGCCGCCAGCAGGGCATCGGCACCGTGGTCGAAGTGGCCCAGGCCACCCAGAACCGCGCCCAGGCCAGGCTGGCCCTGGTGCAGGCGCAGGGCGCGCAAAGCAACGCCTACCTGGGCCTGGTCTCGGCCATCGGCATCTCGCCGCTGGCCAGGCCGCAGATCGCCGAGCTGCCGGTGCGGCCGCTGTCGCCCGCGCTGCGCCGCTCGATCGAGGAGATCGTCGACACCGCCATCGCCAGCCGGCCCGACATCCTCGGCGCCTACGCCGCCGAGAAGGCCAACCAGGCCAAGGTCCGCGCGGCCGAGGCGGAGTTCCTGCCCAAGGTCTTCGTCTCCGCCGCCACCTCCTACGCATCCGGCGGGACCGCGATCAGCGCCCTGCCCGCGGTCGGCCAGCAGGCGCCGACCGTGAACCTCAACGGCAGCCGCTACGGCGGCAGCGTCTTCCTCGGCATCACCATCCCGCTCTACGACGGCGGGCTGCGCTCCGCCGTGCTGGCGCAGGCGCGCAACAACGCCGAGAACGCCTCGACCAGGCTGACGCGCGCGAAGGAAGACGCGGTCCGGCAGATCGTCATGAGCCAGAACGCGCTGGAGACCAGCCTCGCCGCGCACGAAGCGGCCAGCGCGCTGGCCGCGGCCGCGCAGACCACCTACGACGCGGCTTTCGCCGCCTACCGCAAGGGCGTGGGCACGATCACCGACGCCACGCTGGCGCAGAACCAGTTGCTGCTGGCCCGCAATGCCGCCGTCGACAGCTACAGCGGCGCCTTGTCCGCGGCGGCCACGCTGGCGCTGGCCACGGGCGCCATCGGCGCCCTGCGCGACGAGTCCGGCGCGGACGGCCGCCTCGTGTTCCCGCCCTCGCGCGGACGGCACGGCTGAGGCCGCGCCTGCCGCGCTTATGGCAAGGGTTGCACGATGGCGATGGCGGTATTGCCGTTGCCGGCCGCAAACGGGCTGCCCGGCACCGCGGTCAGCGCGCCGGTGACCGCATCGATCCGGAAACCATAGACGGCACCGTTGAATGCCGGCGTATAGAGAAATCGTCCGTTCGGATCGATGCGCAGCCGCTGCCCGTTGCTGCCGACCGGCGTGGTCCCCAGGGCCGCGACAGGCAGGCCGGTCACGCCGTCGAGGCGATAGGCCGCGATGCTGTTGCTGGCGCTGCCGAGGACGTAAGTGAATTCCCCCGAAGGCGTGAGCGCGATGTCGGTTGGCGATGCCTCCGTCGTAAATATGCTCGTGAACAGCGGCGCGCCCGTGCCTGACGAAATGCTCGCGACGCCGACCAGGTTGCTCAAGGTGTAGGGCATGTACAGAAATGCGCCGTTGCCGGACAGCACGGCGCCATTGGGCTGCGAGCCAGCCGGTGCCGCTATCGAAAGACTTTCAAGCGAGCCGGTGCCCGCATTGACGCCGATCTGCCACACGCTGTCCTGCACGGCATTGATTGCGTACAGGGATATGCCATCCTGGGAGATCGCGAATCCGGTCGTCGCGCCTGGGGAAGTCGGTGCCGGGATGGCACTGATCATCGAAGGGACGAACGTCGCGGCGTCGATCGCGAAACTGCTCACCACGCCCGGCCCGCCGACATGAATCCACTTCCCGCTCGGATGGACGGCAATCGTCCCCGGCGCACCGAAGGGCACCGTTGCCGTCGCGCCCGGGATGACGGAAAGGGCGCCGCTCGCCGGGTCCAGCCGAAAGCCGACGACGGACGCGGTATCGGTGGCGATGGTGTATCCGACCAGCCCGGAAGGCAGGAACGCGATGTCGCGGACCTGCCCGGCCGCGGCAAAGGGACTGCCGGGCACCGCCGTGAGCGTCCCGCTCGCCGGCTCGGTCCGGTAGACCGACAGCGTGCTGTCGTCGCGGTTGGCAACCACCACGAACTGGGCCTGCACGCAGGCGATCGCGATGCTGGTCACGTTGGCGGCCGCCATCGTGCCGGACCCGTTCGATACCGTGCAGGTCTGGCCGGCCGGCTGGCCGGACACAGTCACCGCGTAGGCCGATGCCGCCGTCCGCGGCGTCGGCAGCGAAAACGAACCGTTGGCATTGACGACCAGCGTATCGCCATTGCTGTCGGCCAGTTGCAGGCTCTTGCCCGCGGCCAGCCCGGCAAGCGTGCCGCCCAGGGTATAGGTCGGCGGCGGCGGCGCGGCGGCGCGCGCCAGCGCCGCATTCGCGCACAGCCGGGCGCCGGCCGGCGCGTCCGCGCAAGCCGTCAGCGTGGCCGCGCCGGCGGCGACGGCCGATGCGGGGCTGGCCACCTGGGCGGCATGCCCGTCCGCGGCCGCCGTCACGACGAAGGTCGCGTCGTCGCTGGTCCACGACCAGTTGGCCAAGTCCGCCGCGCCGTCGACGCCATCGGAACGCCGCACGGCGACAGCCACCGGCTGCGCGGCGCCGCCCGCCGTCACGGTCAGCAACGCCGGCGACAGCGTCAGCGTGTAGGACTTCGCCGCAGGCGGCTGCACCGTGAGGTGCGTGGTGCTGGTGGCCTGGCTGCCGTCGGGCAGCGTCGCCGTGGCGACAATGTCGACCTCGCCCGGCGCCAGCATGCGCACCGACGCATAGGCGCCGACCGGCTGCATCATGCTGGCCGCCGCCGGCGCCTGATCGGAGGCCGAGACCACCACCGCGACCGCTTCGCTGGAAGACGACCACGCGAACCTGGCGCCCTTGACCTCGAGCCCGTCGGCGCCGAGCAGCGTGGCCTTCAGGGTCAGCGTGCCGCCCTGCGCGGGCG
>NZ_AQPL01000278.1:0-31073 GCF_000395345.1 Cupriavidus sp. WS
CTTTGAAGTTGACGTTAAGAAGTGACCTTTGACGTTAAATCCGTTGAATTTAACTTTAAAGCCAAAACACAAACAAACCCCTATCCCACAAACCGATACCCCACCCCCAACTCCGTCATCAAATGCACCGGCTGCGCCGAATCCCTCTCCAGCTTCTGCCGCAGGTGCCCCATATAGACACGCAGATAGTGACTGCTCTCCGAATGCGCCGGCCCCCACACCTCGCGCAGCAGCTCGCGGTGCGTCATGACCTTGCCACGGTGCGCGATCAGCACCGCCAGCAGGCGGTATTCGATCGGTGTCAGGTGAACGTCCTCGCCGGCCCGCGTGACCACGCGGTTGGCGAGGTCGATCTGCACGTCGCCGAAGGCGACCAGCGCGCTGCCCTGGGGATTGAGGCGGGCGTGCCGGCGCAGCAGCACGCGCACGCGCGCGATCAGTTCGCCGACGCCGAACGGCTTGGTGAGGTAGTCGTCGGCGCCGGCGTCGAGCGCGGCGATCTTGTCGTCCTCGCCGCTGCGCGCGGACAGCACCAGCACCGGCACTTCGGTCCAGGTGCGCATCTCGCGGATCAGCGTCATGCCGTCGCCGTCGGGCAGGCCGAGGTCGAGGATCACGATGTCGGGCTGGCGCGTGCCGGCGTCGATCAGGCCGCGCTTGAGCGTCTCGGCCTCGTGCACGGCGCAGCCTTCGGCCTGCAGCGCCTCGCGCACGAAGCGGCGGATATGCGGCTCGTCCTCGACCAGCAGTACCGTGGGCGAAAAATCGAATGCCATCTCAGTGAGGTTCCTTGTGTGTTGCGCCCGCCGCCGCGGCTTCGGGCTCGACCGCGGGCGGCGTGCCGCGCGGCAGCGCCACCACGAAGCGCGCGCCGCGGCCTTCGCCATCGTCTCCGCCCGCGCTCTCCACCCAGATGCGCCCGCCGTGCGCCTGCACGATGGCTTCGCACACGGCCAGGCCCAGGCCCACGCCGGCGGTGGCCGATTCGCGCTCGCCGCGCGTGAATTTCTGGAAGATCGACTGTTCCTGCCCGCGCGGCACGCCCGGGCCCTGGTCGGCCACCACCAGCCGCACCTCGGTGTCGGCCAGCTCGCCCGAGACGCGGATGGCGGTGCCCGCCGGCGTGTACTTGGCGGCGTTCTCCAGCAGGTTGCACAGCACGCGCTCCATCAGCACGGCGTCGCATTCCACCAGCGGCAGCGCGGCCAGCCCGGACACCGACACGCGGTGGCGCGCGAGCGCGTCGCGCATGGCGGCCAGCGCCGCGCCGACCATTTCCTCGCACGACTGCCACTCCTTGCGCATGTGCACGTCGCGGCTCTGCAGGCGCGCCATGTCGAGCAGGTTGATGACCATCGTGCGCATGCGCAGCGCCTGCTCGCGCATGGCGGCGACGGTCTCGGCCAGCGGCGGCGGCAGCGGCGGCTCGGCGCGCTGCATGGTTTCGGCCATGCCGACCAGGCTGGTCAGCGGCGTGCGCAGGTCGTGCGAGACCGCGGCCAGCAGCGAGCTGCGCAGCCGCTCGGACTCCATCGACACCAGCGCCTGCTGCGCCACCTCCACGTAGTGCAGCCGCTCGATGGCGATGGCGATCAGCGTGGCGAACACGTCGGCCTGGCGGCGCAGCTCGGGCTGCGCCAGCGCGCGCCACGCCTGCGGCTCCACCGCGAGCACGCCGCGCGTGCGCATCGGCGCCTTGAGCGGCAGGTAGAGCACGGTGCTGCCGGGCAGCGTGTGGGTGCCGGTGCCGGCGGGCTGGCCGTGGTCGAACACCCATTGCGCCAGCACCGGGTCGATGGCGCCGCTGGCGCGCTGGTCCGGGTCCACCGCGGGCGCCATCAGGCGGCCCTTGGGCGAGACCAGGAAAAAGGCCGAGCGCGCGCCGAGCGCGGCCTGCAGGAAGCGGCTGCCGATGGCGACGATCTGCTCCGGCACCAGCGCGGCCGACAGCTCGCGCGCCAGCTCGTAGAGCGTGCGCGCCTCGGTCTCGCGCTCGACCGACACGCGCGCCTGCTCGCGCAGCCCGGCGGTCAGCTGGCCGATCACCAGGCCCACGGTGAGCATCACCACGAAGGTCACGAGGTACTGCACGTCGCTGACCGAGAACGACAGCCGCGGCGGCACGAAGAAAAAGTCGAAGGCGGCCACCGACACCACCGAGGCCAGCGCGGCCGGCCCGCGCCCGTGGCGCAGCGCCACCGCCACCACCGCGGCCAGGAACAGCATGGCGATGTTGACCAGCTCGAACCACGGCCGCGCCAGCGCCGACAGCACGCTGGCGCCGGCGCACCACGCCACCGCCCACAGGTAGTCGAGGCGGCGCGCCGCCACGCCGCGCTCGCCGTCGGCCACGCCGGCCGCGCCGGCATCGAGGTCGCCGCGCACGTCCGCGCGCGAACCCGGCCCCGCCGCCGGCTGCGCGCGGTGGCGCGCGTCGGCCGCCATCGCGTCGGCGGCCACGCGGATCACGTCGATCTCGGGGCAGCCCAGCGCCAGCGAATCGGCAAAGCTGTGGCGCCCGAACAGCCACGCGCGCGCGCCCAGGAACGGCGCCAGCGCGAGCGCCAGCAGCGCGCGGCCGCGCGCCAGCACGCCGCCGCCGGCGCGGTGCCACGCGCCGGGCGCGCGCCCCACCACCACCTTGGTCAGGTTGTGGCGGCGCACGTAGCCGGTCACGGCCTGCACGATGTCGCTGCCGGCCAGCGTCTCGGTGCGCGCGCCGAGCTCCTCGGCCAGCCGCATCGCCGCTTCCAGGCTGGCGCGCGCCGGCGCGGCCAGCGGCGCCAGGCGCGGCGTGGCCACCGTCACCACGTGCCAGTCGCAATCGAGCTGGCCGGCCAGCCGCCGCGCGCTCTTGACCACCTGCGCGGCATCGTCGCCGGTGCCGATGCAGGCCAGCACCGCCTCGCGCGTGCGCCACACCGGGCGGATCGATTCGGCGTGGCGGTAGGCGCGCACGTCGTCGTCCACGCGGTCGGCGGTGCGGCGCAGCGCCAGCTCGCGCAGCGCGATCAGGTTGCCCTTGCGGAAGAAATTGCTGGCCGCGGTACGCGCCTGCTCCGGCATGTAGACCTTGCCGTCGCGCAGGCGCCGCAGCAGCTCGTCGGCGGGCAGGTCCACCAGGATCACTTCGTCGGCATCGTCGAACACCGTGTCGGGCACGGTCTCCCACACGCGGATGCCGGTGATGCCGCCGACCGCCTCGTTGAGGCTGTCGAGATGCTGGACGTTGACGGTGGTCCACACGTCGATGCCTGCGGACAGCAGTTCCTCGATGTCCTGCCAGCGCTTCGGGTGGCGGCTGCCGGGCGCGTTGGAATGCGCGAGCTCGTCGACCAGGATCAGCGCCGGGTGCCGCGCCAGCGCGCCGTCGAGATCGAACTCGTGCAGCACGCGGTCGTCCAGCTTCTGGTGCGGCATGGCCTTCGGCGGCAGCCGCTCGAGGCCGTCGAGCAGCGCCTCGGTCTCGGCGCGGCCGTGGGTTTCCACCACGCCGACCAGCACGTCGCTGCCCTGCTCGCGCAGCGCGCGCGCCGCGGCCAGCATGGCGAAGGTCTTGCCTACGCCGGCCGAGGCGCCGAAATACACGCGCAGCCTGCCGCGCGCGGCGCGCTCGCCCTCGGCCTGCATGCGTTGCAGCAGGGCGTCGGGATCGGGCCGCGGCGGCGTGTCGCGCGTGGCGGTGTCAGGCATGGGAAGGCGCGCTGCGCGCAAGGCGGGAGGATGCGGACGATTGTGCCACGGCGGCGCGCGGCCGGGCGCGGCGGCGGTTGATGCGCCGGCGCTCTCCCCCGGCCCCTGTCCCGCACGCGGGACAGGGGAGCAAAGCCCGCGCCGTCACGGCGTTTCCGCATCCAGCGCCAGGTTCAGCTTGAGCACGTTGACCACCGGATCGCCCAGCACCGCCAGCAGCGGCCCTTGCGTATTGGCCGCCACCAGCGCCTGCACCCGCTCGGCCGGCAGGCCGCGCGCGCGCGCCACGCGCGCGGCCTGGTACTGCGCGGCGGCCGGGCTGATGTGCGGGTCCAGGCCGCTGGCCGAGGCGGTGACGAGATCGACCGGCACCGGCGCCTGGTTGGCCGGGTCGGCCGCGTGCAGCGCGTCGATGCGCGCGCGCGCGGCGTCGGTCAGCGCGGGGTTGCTCGGGCCGTAGTTGGAGCCGACCGAGGCGGCGCCGTTGTAGGGCATCGGCGCGGTGGCCGACAAGCGGCCCCAGAAGTACTTCGGGTCGGAGAAGGGCTGGCCGATCAACTCGGAGCCGACCGCCTTGCCGTCCTTGACGATCAGCGAGCCGGCCGCCTGGTGCGGGAACACGGCGCGCGCGATGCCGGTGACGACGCCCGGGTAGAGCAGGCCGGTGACGGCGGACAGCGCGACGAACAGCGTCAGCAGCGGGCGCAGCAGGCCGCCCTGCACGGGCGTTTCGGGCTGGCCATTGGCGCCGCGGGGGGCTGTGGCTTGGGTATGCATGATGACTCCGTTCAATGTCTTTGCGGGTACGGTGCGCGGGCTTGGGTATGGACCTGGACGCGGGCGTGGCTCACGCCCAGCCGAACAGCACCAGGATCATGTCGATGATCTTGATGCCGACGAACGGCACCAGGATGCCGCCCAGGCCGTAGACCAGCAGGTTGCGCCGCAGCAGCACGGCCGCGCCGAGCGGGCGGTACACCACGCCGCGCAGCGCCAGCGGGATCAGCACCACGATGATGAGCGCGTTGAAGATCACCGCCGACAGGATGGCCGAGGCCGGCGTGGCCAGGCCCATCACGTTGAGCAGGTTGAGCTGCGGATAGGTGGTGGCGAACGCGGCCGGGATGATGGCGAAGTACTTGGCCACGTCGTTGGCCACGCTGAAGGTGGTCAGCGAGCCGCGCGTCATCAGCATCTGCTTGCCGATCTCCACGATCTCGATCAGCTTGGTCGGGTTGCTGTCGAGGTCGACCATGTTGCCGGCTTCCTTGGCCGCCTGCGTGCCGCTGTTCATGGCCACGGCCACGTCGGCCTGCGCCAGCGCGGGCGCGTCGTTGGTGCCGTCGCCGGTCATCGCCACCAGGCGGCCTTCGGCCTGGTAGTCGCGGATCAGCTTGAGCTTGGCTTCGGGCGTGGCCTCGGCGAGGAAGTCGTCGACGCCCGCCTCGGCCGCGATCGAGGCCGCGGTGAGGCGGTTGTCGCCGGTGATCATCACGGTGCGGATGCCCATCTTGCGCAGCTCGCCGAAGCGCTCGCGGATGCCGGACTTGACGATGTCCTTGAGCTCGACCACGCCGAGCACGCGCACGGTCTCGCCGCGGCCGTCGTCGAACGACTCGGCCACCACCAGCGGCGTGCTGCCGGCGCGGGCCACGTCGTCCACGGCCTGCATCACCGCCTCGGGGAACTTGCCGGCGCGCTCGGTCACGTAGCGGCGCACGGCGTCGGCGGCGCCCTTGCGCACGCTGCGCCCGCCCGCGTCCACGCCGCTCATGCGGGTCTGCGCGGTGAACGGCACGAAGATCGGGCGCAGCGCGCTGATGTCGGGCGCGGCGGCGCCGGACTGCTGGCGCGCCAGCGTGACGATGCTGCGACCCTCGGGCGTCTCGTCGGCCAGCGACGACAGCCACGCGGCCTCGGCAAGCTGCTGCGCGCCGACGCCGGGCGCGGCGATGAAGCGCGCGGCCTGGCGGTTGCCGTGGGTGATGGTGCCGGTCTTGTCGAGCAGCAGCACGTCGACGTCGCCGGCGGCTTCCACCGCGCGGCCCGAGGTGGCGATCACGTTGGCTTCCATCATGCGGCTCATGCCCGCCACGCCGATGGCCGACAGCAGCCCGCCGATGGTGGTCGGGATCAGGCACACCAGCAGCGCGATCAGCACGGTGATGGTGACGGGCATGCCGGCCTTCGTCACCAGCACGCTGTACACCGAGAACGGCTGCAGCGTGGCGGTGGCCAGCAGCAGCACGATGGTCAGGCCCACCAGCAGGATGGTCAGCGCCAGCTCGTTGGGGGTCTTCTGGCGCTTGGCGCCCTCGACCATCGTGATCATGCGGTCGATGAAGCTCTCGCCCGGATTGGTGGTGATGCGCACCACGATCCAGTCCGACAGCACGCGCGTGCCGCCCGTCACCGAGGAAAAATCGCCGCCCGACTCGCGGATCACCGGCGCGGACTCGCCGGTGATGGCGCTCTCGTCGACCGAGGCCACGCCTTCGATCACCTCGCCGTCGCCGGGCACCATGTCGCCGGCCTCGACCAGCACCACGTCGCCGCGGCGCAGCGCGGTGGCCGCGCGCGCCTCGGTGGCGCCGGCGGCGCGCCAGTCGCGCCGGCCTTCCTTGACCAGTTTCGCGGTGACGGTGGTCTTGAGCCCGCGCAGCGCCTCGGCCTGCTGCTTGCTGCGCCCTTCGGCGAGCGCCTCGGCGAAGTTGGCGAACAGCACGGTGAACCACAGCCACACCGACACCGCGAGGATGAAGCCCGCGCTCTCGCCGCCCGCGCTGGCGGGCGCGAACAGCGCGCGGAAGAACAGGATGGTGGTCAGGATGCTGCCCACGTAGACCACGAACATCACCGGGTTGCGCAGCTGGTCGCGCGGCGACAGCTTCTTCACCGCGTCGAGCAGGGCCGGCCTGACCAGCTCGGGCGCGAACATGCCGCCGCGCGGCGGGCGCTGGTGGCCGCCGCCCTGGTGGGCGCCTGCCTTGTGGGTGCCGCCCGGGGCCGGCGCGCCGCCAGTGGCCGCCGGGGTGGTGCTTGCCGGTGCCGCGCCGGCCTGCTTGCCGCGCGTCACCATCGATTCTTGTTGCATGCGTTTCTCCGCAATACGCTGATCTGCCTGGGGATGCCGCCCGCGCGGCGATGCGCGGCGGGCGGGCGGCCCCGGGCTACTTTCCTGCCGCCGTGACCACGGCGCCCTGCAATTGCTCCGCCACCGGCCCCAGCGCCAGCGCCGGGACGTAGGTCAGCGCGCCCACCATCAGCACCGAGCCGACCAGCAGCACCACGAACAGCGGGCCGTGCGTGGGCATGGTGCCGCCCGTCACCGGCACGCGCTTCTTGGCGGCCAGCGAGCCGGCCAGCGCCAGGATCGGCACGATGATCCAGAAGCGGCCGAGCCACATCGCCGCGGCCAGCAGCCCGTTGTAGAACGGCGTGTTGGCCGACAGCCCGGCGAAGGCGCTGCCGTTGTTGTTGGCCGCCGACGAGAGCGCGTAGAGGATCTCCGAGAAGCCGTGCGTGCCGGGGTTGAACACGCCCGCGCGCCCGGCCTCCACCATCACCGCCACGGCGGTGCCGAGCAGCACCAGCAGCGGCGTGACGAGGATCGCCACCGCGGTCATCTTCATCTCGTAGGCCTCGATCTTCTTGCCCAGGTATTCGGGCGTGCGGCCGATCATCAGGCCGGCGATGAAGACCGCCAGCACCGCGTACACCAGCATGCCGTACAGGCCCGAGCCGACCCCGCCGAACACCACCTCGCCGAGCTGCATCAGCAGCATCGGCACCAGCCCGCCGATGGCGGTGAAGGAGTCGTGCATGGCATTGACCGCGCCGCACGAGGCCGCCGTGGTGATGGTGGCGAACAGCGCGCTGGCGGCGATGCCGAAGCGGGTTTCCTTGCCTTCCATGTTGCCGCCGGCCTGCAGCGCGCTGGCCACGTGGTCGACCGGCAAACCCGCCAGCGCGGCATTGGCCTGCTGCTCGGACAGCGCCGCCACGCACGCCATCGCCACGAAGATCACCGTCATCGACGCCAGCACCGCCACGCCCTGGCGGCGGTCCTTGACCATCTCGCCGAAGGTGAAGCACAGCGCCGCCGGGATCAGGAAGATGGCCAGCATCTGCAGCAGGTTGGCCAGCTCGGTCGGATTCTCGAACGGATGCGCCGAGTTGGCGTTGAAGAAGCCGCCGCCGTTGGTGCCGAGCATCTTGATGGCTTCCTGCGAGGCCACCGGGCCCATCGCCAGCGTCTGCGTGCCGGTCTTCATGGCCTCGGTGACGGGCGCGCCCTTGGCGTCGAGCACCGGCTGGCCGGCGGCGTCCACCTTGGGCTGGCTGTACTCGATGGGCGTCACCAGCGCGACTTCCTTGTAGGCGTCGAAGTTCTGGATCACGCCCTGGCCGACCAGCGCCACGGCGAAGGCGACCGACAGCGGCAGCAGCACGTAGAGCGTGCAGCGCGTGACGTCCACCCAGAAGTTGCCGATGGTCGCCGCGCTCTGGCGCGCGAAGCCGCGGATCAGCGCGAACACCACGGCGATGCCGGTGGCCGCCGAGAAGAAGTTCTGCACCGTGAGCGCCAGCATCTGCGTGAGGTAGCTCATGGTGGATTCGCCGGCATAACCCTGCCAGTTCGTGTTGGAGACGAAGCTCACCGCGGTGTTGAAGGCCGAGTCCGGCGACACCGCGCCGAAGCCCTGCGGGTTGAACGGCAGCCACGCCTGCAGCCGCTGCAGCGCGTAGACCGCCACCACGCCCAGCATGTTGAAGGCGACCAGCGCCACCGTGTATTGCTTCCAGCCCATGCCGGCGTCGGCGCGCACGCCGCCCGCGCGGTATAGCAGGCGCTCCAGCGGCCGGCCCCAGGCGGTGGCGCGGTAGCCGCCATCCTCCATCGCGCGGCGGATGTAGCGCCCGAGGAACGGCGCGAGCGCCAGCAGGATGGCGAGGTAGAGGACGAGCAGTCCCAGGAATTCGGTTGACATCAGAATTTCTCCGGCCGGAACAGGGCAATCAGGAGGTAGATGAAGACAGCAGCGGCGAGCACGCCGCCCAGCAGATCGGCCCAGTCCATCACAGCCTCCTGTCCGCGGCGCTGTCCTTGCGGCGCGCGTCGGCGCCGTCCGCTCCCGGACCGTCGGCCGCGCCCGGCGGCTTGCCACCCAGCGCGGCGCACAGCGCCAGCAGTGCGCCGGTCAGCGCACCGAACAGCAACAAACCAATGAAATAGATCCCGTCCATGACAAACACCGTGAGTGATTCACAGATGGCAGGTTAGGGATGGCGCGGTAAAAACGGGGTAGAGAGGGGGAAGGGGGGTGTAAAGAAAATATAAAGACGGGGGAGTGGTGGTGGCGTGCGGTGGCCGGCAAAGATCAGCCCGCCGCTTGCGGCAATTGAAACGCACCGGCGCAAGCCGCGCCGGACACCCGTCCGGCTAGATCCAGCCCGACTTGTGCAATTTGCGCCAGAGCCCCGCGCAGGCCAGCGCGGTCACGCCGATCACGGTCGGGTAGGCGTAGTGGAACTTCAGCTCCGGCATGAAGTTGAAGTTCATCCCGTACAGGCTGAACACCACGGTGGGAATCGCCAGGATGGCGCCCCAGCCGGCCAGGCGCTTGACGATCTCGTTCTGGCCGACAGTGACCAGCGCCAGGTTGACCTGCACCGCGGTGGTCAGCATTTCGCGCACCACGTCGAGCGTGCGCACCAGGCGGCTGGCATGGTCCTCGATGTCGCGGAAGTAGGCGCGCAGCTCCTTGGGCACCAGCTCCTCGTGCAGCCGGATCAGTTGCCCGCAGATCTCCTCGATCGGGTAGACCGCGTTGCGCAGGCGCAGGACCTGGCGCTTGATGTGGTACAGGTGCTCGATGGCGGCGCGGTCGAACTCGTCGCGGAAGATGCCCTGCTCGAGCTGCTCGAAGGCGTCCTCGAGCCGCGTGACGATGGGCATGTAGTGGTCCACCACGAAATCCATCAGCGCGTAGAGCACGTAGCCCGGCCCGTTGGCGAGCGCGCGCGGGTCGCTCTCGCAGCGCTCGCGCACCGGCGCGTAGCTGCTGCTGGCGCCGTGGCGCACCGACACCACGTAGCGCGGCCCGACGAACAGGTGGGTCTCGCCCACCACCACCTCCTCGTTCACCAGCTGGGCGGTGTTGAGCACGACGAAGATGGAGTCGCCGTAGGTCTCCAGCTTGGGGCGCTGGTGTGCGTCGAGGGCGTCTTCCACGGCGAGGTCGTGCAGGCCGAATTCCTGCTGCACCTTGCGCAGCAGCGGCAGGTCCGGCTCGTGCAGGCCGAGCCAGACAAAGGTGCCGGGCACCGCGATGGCGTCGCTGATCTCGTCCACCGCCACATCCCCGAGCCGCTTGCCGTCGCGGTAAGCCACGCTGTTGACGATCGCACCCATGCCTGCTCCCTTGTCCGAATGGCGCAATCGTAACAAGAGCGCGGCCCGCGCGGGGGCGGCGCGGCGGCGAACCGGCAGCGGACATGCGGCCGCCCTGCGGCGCAGGGCGACGAAGTGCGACGAAGTGCGGCCGCGTGCGCGGCGGGTGGCCGCGGCGGCCTGGCGCGCGCCCCATCCGGCACTGGAAAGCCCGGCAGGGGTATTTGTTACAGTTCTGCCTCCAGCTGACGTTAGAATGTCCCATTTCCACGGTCACCGACTATGTCCCAGAAGAAATCGCCACGCTTCGAACTGCGCAGTGGCAACGTCGACGCCCTCCTCCTCGCGCTCAAGTCCGCTGACATGGCAGCGCTGCGGGACGACCTCCTGTCCCGCTTCGAATCGACCCCCGATTTCTTCTCCAACGATGTCGTCGCCCTCGACCTGCGCCGCCTGGAAGGCGACGAGCGGATCGCGCTCGACACGGTGATCGAGACCCTGGCCCAGCTCAAGGCCCGCGCCATCGGCGTGGTGGCGCGCGAGGCCCAGCACGGCTGGGCGGCGTCCTTCGGCCTGCCGCTGCTGGACAGCCACAGCCGGCGCGGCGGCCGCGAAGAAGCCGCGCCGGCCACGCAGACTACGCAGGCCGGGCCGGCCGAGGGGCCCGCCGCGGCCCCGGCGGAAGCCCCGCCCGGGCCGGCGCAGGCCGCGGCCGAGGTGGTCGCCGCCACGGTGGCGGACGCCGCCGCGCGCAGCGTGCCGACCATGCTGATCGACAAGCCGCTGCGCTCGGGCCAGCAGGTCTACGCCGCCGGCGACGTGGTGATCCTGGACCTGGTCAGCTACGGCGCCGAGGTCATCGCCGAGGGCAACATCCACGTCTATGCCCCGCTGCGCGGCCGCGCGCTGGCGGGCGTCAAGGGCGACACGCAGGCGCGCATCTTCTGCACCTGCCTGGAACCCGAACTGCTTTCCATCGCCGGCATCTACCGCACCGGCGAACTGTCGCTGCCCGCCGACGTGCTGGGCAAGCCCGCCCAGGTACGCCTGGACGGCGAAAAACTGATCCTCGAACCGCTCCGGATGAAGTAACACCGCCGCCGAGCACCAACCACAGCAGCGCAAGCTTCAACCATTACTGGATCCAAGAGCCATGGCAAAAATCATCGTTGTGACCTCCGGCAAGGGAGGCGTAGGCAAGACCACCACCAGCGCCAGCTTCTCCGCCGGGCTGGCCCTGCGTGGCCACAAGACTGCCGTGATCGACTTCGACGTCGGCCTGCGCAACCTCGACCTGATCATGGGCTGCGAGCGCCGCGTGGTGTACGACCTGGTCAACGTGGTGCAGGGCGAGGCCAACCTGAACCAGGCCCTGATCAAGGACAAGAAGTGCGAGAACCTGTTCATCCTGCCGGCCTCGCAGACGCGTGACAAGGACGCGCTGACCAAGGAAGGCGTGGAGAAGGTCATCAACGGCCTGGTCGAGATGGGCTTCGAGTACATCGTGTGCGACTCGCCCGCGGGCATCGAGTCGGGCGCGCTGCTGGCCATGTATTTCGCCGACGAGGCGCTGGTCGTGACCAACCCGGAAGTGTCCTCGGTGCGCGACTCGGACCGCATCCTGGGCATCCTGGCGTCCAAGACCAAGCGCGCCAGCGAAGGCGGCGAGCCGATCAAGGAACACCTGCTGATCACGCGCTACAACCCCAAGCGCGTGCACGGCGGCGAGATGCTGTCGCTGACCGACATCCAGGAAATCCTGCGCATCAAGCTCATCGGCGTGGTGCCGGAGTCGGAGGCGGTGCTGCACGCCTCCAACCAGGGCACGCCGGCCATCCACCTGGAAGGCAGCGACGTGGCCGACGCCTACGGCGACGTGGTCGACCGTTTCCTGGGCAAGGACAAGCCGATGCGCTTCACCGACTACCAGAAGCCGGGGCTGCTCTCCCGCATCTTCGGCAACAAGTAAGGAGGGCCTGCCACCATGTCGATCCTGTCCTTCCTGCTCGGCGAGAAAAAGAAATCCGCCTCCGTTGCCAAGGAGCGGCTCCAGATCATTCTCGCCCACGAACGCACCGGCCATTCGGCGCCGGCCGACTACCTGCCCGCCCTGCAGCGCGAACTGGTCGCGGTCATTTCGAAATACGTGAAAATCAGCGACCAGGACCTGCGCGTGAGCCTCGAGCGCCAGGACAACCTGGAGGTGCTCGAGGTCAAGATCGAGATCCCGCAGGGCTGATGCCCCGCATCCCGGCTTCGTTGAGCGGGTTCGTTGAGCGCGCCTGACTGGGCCTGACCGGGTGCGTTGACTGGGCGCGTGATCGGGCGCGTGTTAGGCGCGTCGACTTGGCGCGTTGGCCGGGTGCGTTGGCCGGGCGCGCCGGCAAGCCGCCCGATGCGGCGTCACGGCGGCTCGCCAGGCGCCGGCCTCGCCGCGCTTCGCTGCCGGCCTCGCGCGCCGTCTCGGCCGACCCGGTTCTTCAGCCAATCCGAGCCCCGGAAAACCAGGCTGGAAGCCCTCCCACGGCGGGGTAAGCAAGCTGCACCACTGTCATTTCGCGCTGCACCATTTTGTCGTTTTGTCGCGGCATCACAACGGTTTTTGCACCATTTGCCCGCTTAGAGGCGGCCAACAACGTCCATTAGTGTCCTAATCTTTTCCGTTTTGTTAAATTTTCGCGGCGTTTACACGAAACGTAAACCCGTCCGCCACCGTGATCCGGCAGCGGACACGACAGAACAGAAAAGGAGCACTATGAAGAAATCAGCCCTGACCCTCGCAATTGGCACGCTGCTGGCCGGCAGCGCCTACGCTCAGTCGTCCGTTACCCTGTACGGTATCGTCGACCAGAGCATCCGTTACACCAGCAACTCGAACGGTGCCAACGACAACCAGTTCCAGCTGACCAACGGTGCCATCACCAACAGCCGCTGGGGCATCAAAGGCGCCGAAGCCCTGGGTAACAACCTGAAGGCGATCTTCCAGCTGGAAAACGGCTTCGATCCCGATACCGGCCGCGCTAACCAGAACAACAGCCTGTTCGGTCGCCAGGCCTACGTGGGCCTGTCGGGTGATTTCGGTACCATCAAGCTGGGCCGCCAGTACACCGAAGGCTTCAACTTCTTCGGCGACTACGATCCGCTGACCATCGGCAACTACACCGGCAACGCCTGGCCGTTCTTCCTGACCAACTTCCGCAACAACAACGTGGTCAGCTACGACGGCAAGTTCGGCGGCCTGAACGTCGGCGCCAGCTACGGCTTCGGCGAGAAGGCGGGCAGCTTCACCTCGTCGCAGTACTGGGGTACCCGCGCCGCGTACACGTTCGGTCCGTTCGGCGTCGGCGCCGTGTTCCAGGAAACCCGTGACGCCAACGGCAACAAGCAGCAGATGTGGGGCGCGTCCGGCAAGTACAGCATCGGCCCGGCCAAGGTGTTCCTCGGCTACGTCGGTGGCAAGGACCGCACCGGCTCGGTCGACGCCAGCCTGAACGGCGACGCGCTGGCCGCAGGCAGCGCCAACGCGGTGCCGGCCGGCAACTTCACGGCCAACCCGCGCAAGGACATGATCGGCTACCTGGGTCTGACCTATCAGCTGACCCCGGCCCTGGCGCTGACCGGCGTGTTCTACGGCGACCACGTCAAGGACGCGAACGGCGTGGCGAACAACGCAGGCAACCGCTACACCGGCGTGCTGCTGGCCGAGTACTCGCTGTCCAAGCGCACCCAGGTCTACGGCACCGTGGACTACAACAAGCTGACCGGCGGCACGCAGACCGAACTGCCGGGCAGGAACAACCAGACCGGCGCAGCCCTGGGCATCCGCCACATTTTCTGATCGTTCCTGGCCTGATTGCCTTCACGGGCAAGTCCCCGCCCCGCGCGGGGACGCTTCAGGTTCCAGCCGACAAGAAAGCCCCTTCGGGGGCTTTCTTGCTTTTGACGGGCATCGGCGGCATCGGCGATGGCCACGACAGCGGTGGCGGCAGCCGGGCAAGCCATGTGCGGGCCAGCTGCACATCCGCATTCGCGCGTACGGGCCGCCGTCCCGGCGTTTCGCTCGCCCTCGCCCTCGCCCTCGCCCTCGCCCTCGCCCTCGCCCTCGCCCTCGCCCTCGCCCTCGCCCTCCTCGCCCTCCCTCACCCGCTATCCCCCGCTCTCGCGCGACCCCACGCCGTGGCCGGCACCAGTTCGAGCCGGTAGCCGTGCGTGTAGACCGGCAGCAGCCGCAGCCCGTGCTCGGGCGCCAGCCCCAGCTTGCTGCGCACGCGCGACATGTGCGTGTCGATGGTGCGCGACAGCGGCGAGATCTCGCGCCCCCACACCGCCGCCACGATATGGTCGCGCGACACGATGCGGCCCTCGTTGCGGAACAGCAGCACGGCGAGGTCGAACTCCTTCGGCGTGAGCCGCAGCGGCGTGGCGCCACGCACCACCGTGCGCGCGGCGCAATCGAACACGTAGCCGGCCAGCGCCACGCGCGCGCAGCCGCTGCCGGGCTCCGGGTAGGCGCGCCGCAGCAGGGACGCGGTGCGCGCCAGCAGCTCGCCGCGCCGCACCGGCTTGAGCATGTAGTCGTCGGCGCCGGTGGCGAGGCCGTCGACGATGTCTTCCTCGGCGCTGCGGCCGGTCACGAACATCACCGGCACGCGGCGGTCGAGGTTGGCCCGCACCCAGGTCAGCACCTCCTTGCCGGACAGGTCGGGCAGGTGCCAGTCGAGCAGCAGCAGGTCGAAGTTTTCCTCGCGCAGGCGCAGCAGCATCTCGCGGCTGCGCCCGAAGGTCATGCAGTCGTGCCCCGCCTCGCCCAGGATCCGCCGGATCAGGGCCGCCTCGGCGGGATGGTCTTCCAGTGAAGCGATCTTCATTCCCATAGCTGGCCGGTCTCGCGTTGGTTGGTCTCGTGCATCGATCTCGCGCATCGATCTCGCAAACCGGATCTCATGCGCCGGATCTCGCGCGCCGGATTTCACGCGCCGGATTTCACGCACCGGATCTCGCGGCGGCCGGTGCGCCGGCGCCCCGGCATGCCCGGCAATGCGGGGGCTCCATGCCATTACATGCCCGGACGGCGGGCCGGCATATGAGAGTTTTCGCATTCCGCCGCGGCGGCGGCCGCACGATCATTGGCAAAGCGGCACCCCTGCCGCGCCAGGAGACGCCGCATGCGAATCGCGATACTGGAGGACGACCCGGCCCGGGCCTTGCGGCTGGAGCAGATGCTCGCGCTGGGCGGGCACGACACCGCGCGCTTCCGCGAAGGCCGCGCGCTGATGCAGGCGCTGCGCAGCGAGCCCTGCGCGTTGCTGCTGCTGGCGTGGGAGATTCCCGGCATCCCCGCGCGCGACGTGCTGCTGTGGATACGGCGCGCGCTGGGCGGGGCGCTGCCGGTAATGGTGCTGGGCGGGCGCGGCGGCGAGGCGCACATCGCCGAATGCATCGCGCTCGGCGCCGATGCCGTGGTGCCCGCGCCGGTGCGCGGCGCCGAGCTGGCGGCGCGCGTGCAGGCGCTGCTGCGGCGCGTGCCGGCGCCGCGGCGCGACCGGCTCGAACTCGGCCCCTACCGCTTCGCGCTGGACGAGCGGCGCGCCTTCGTCGGCGGCCGGCAGGTCAGGCTGTCGCCCAAGGAATTCGAGCTGGCGGTGCTGCTGTTCCGCCATGCCGGGCAACTGCTGCTGCGCCGGGCCGTCGAACTGGCGGTGTGGCGGTGCGCGATGCCGCGCGGCTCGCGCACGCTGGACAGCCACCTGTCGCGCCTGCGCGCCAAGCTGGCGCTGCAGCCGCGCAACGGCGTGCGGCTGTCGTCGGTATATGCGACCGGGTGCCGGCTCGACCTCGTTATGCCGGCGGTTGCGCCGGCTGACGCGCTGGCTGCCGCATCGGTCGTTGCGTCGGACGCCGCGCCAATCGCCGCGCCAATCGCCGCGTCCGAACCCGCCGATACACCCGCGGGCGCCGGCCGGCCGGAGCGCGGCAGCCACAGCCGGGGCAGCGCCAGCGGGGCCGCCCGATGATCCGCGATGGCCGCTCAGTCGGCCTTGATGCCGGCTTCCTTGACGATGCGCGCGTTGTCGTCGTACTCGGCGCGGATCGCCGCGGCGAACTGCGCGGCGGTGCCGCCGGTGGGCACTTCGCCGCCCTTGAGCAGGCGCTCGCGCACCTCGGGCTCGGCCAGCGCCTTGTTCAGTTCGGCGTTGAGCCGGGCGACGATGGCCGGCGGCGTGCGCGCCGGCGCGAAGATGCCGAAGGTCGAGGTCAGGTTGGCCTTGGGGTAGCCGAGTTCGGCCAGCGTCGGCACGCCCGCCAGCGAGGCGATGCGCCTGGGCGCGCCCACCGCCAGCGCGCGCAGGCGGCCGGCCTCCATGTGCTGGGTCAGCATCGGGCTGGCGTTGGTGCTCATCACCTCGAACTGGCCGCCGAGCGCGTCGTTCATCTGCTGGCCGGCGCCCTTGTAGGGAATCAGCGTCAGGTCGGCATGGGCCTTGGACTTGACCTGCTCCAGCATGACGTGGCCGATCGTGCCGAGGCCCGAGGTGGCCCAGCGCACCGAACCGGGCCGGGTCTTGGCCTGCGCCAGCAGGTCCTGGAACGACTTGCCGGCGAAGCTCGGCGTGGCGACCACCAGCACCGGCGAGTACATCACGCTCATCACCGGCGCGATGTCGCGCTGCGGGTCGTAGTTGACGTGGCCGACGTGCGGGGTGAGCGTGAGCGGGCTGGTCGAGGCGAAGCCCAGCGTGTAGCCGTCCGGCGCGGCCTTGGCCACGGCGTCGATGCCGATGCTGCCGCCGGCGCCGGCCTTGTTCTCCACCACCACCGAGCCGCCCATCTGCGCCGACAGGCGCTCGCCGAGCGCGCGCGCCACGGCGTCGCTGATGCCGCCGGTGGGATAGGCCACGATCAGGCGGATCGGGCGCGAGGGGTAGGCATCGGCGGTGGCGGCGGTGGCGGGACCGCCAGACAGGCTCGCCGCGATGGCGGACGCGGCGGCAGCCAGCAGGGAAATTCGGCGGAAAGCGGGCATGGCAGGCATGGCGGACATGGCAGGCACGGCGGTGGCGGGACCGCGGAAAGGATGGAAAACGAAGGACCGATTCTAGCCGATCGCCGGCGCGCCACCGCGCGGGCCGGAGCCCGGTTCCGCGGGTTCCAGCGCGCATTCGGGCACCCACGACACGAACAGTTCGTTGGCGCGGTCGTACAGCCGCCACGTCGTGCCGCATTCGCGGCAGGTGAAGGTCAGCATGCTGAACGGCACGCCGGCGGCGCTCTGGCTCACCAGCGGCGCGGTGTGCTTGAGCGCCAGGCGCTCGTGCGGCTCGCGCCGGCGCGGATCGGCGGCCAGCGCGAGACAGTGCCCGCAGGCGGCGCGGATGGCGGGCGCGGGCTTGGGATGGGAAGGAGGCGCAACGGACGTCATGCCCGCCATGATGCCGCAAAAACGGGGCGGGTTTCATTTCCGCCGGGTCGACCTGTTGCAGGAGCGCTTCCGTGCGCCGGTTTCGCGTCTGTTCGGGGCTGGTTGGGGGCCTGTTCGGGGCCGGTTGGGAGCAGATTGGGAAGCGATTCCACCCCGGCCCCGCACGCCGGACCGGGTGCCGTGCCGGTGGCATCGGTGTCGGTGTCAGCGGCAGCGGCAGCGGCACGCCGACCGTCGCCGCAACCGGCCCGGGCACGAAGCCTGCAAGCGGCACAGCCGTTCATCCGCGAGTCTGCCCGCGCGACGGCGCGCCTGCTGCCCGCCGCCGCGTTCGCTACCCATACGGCGGCCCGCGCTGTTACCCTCTTCGCTTTTCACCCCACTCATTCCGGAGACCACCCGCATGCCCCTGTCCATCCGCCCGCGCTCCGGCGCGTCCTTGCGCCGCCCGGCGGCCCGTGCTTCGCTGCGCCCCTCGCTGAGGCTCGCCGCCCTGCTCTGCGCCGGCGCCGCGCAAGCCGCCCAGGCCGCGCCGGTCGAGCCGGCCTACCAGTTGTCACAGCAGGAAAAGCCGGCGCTGATCGCCACCCTCAAGGACCTGGTCTCGATCGAGTCGGGCAGCAAGGACATCGAGGGCCTGGACCGCATCGCCGCGTTGATCCGCGACCGCCTGGCCGCGCTCGGCGGCGAGGCGCAACTGATCGCGCCGGCCGACGTCTACCGCATGGAAGACACGCCCAAGGACGTGGGCAAGATGGTGATGGCCCAGTTCAAGGGCACCGGAAAACGCAACATCATGCTGATCGGCCACATGGACACGGTCTACCTGCGCGGCATGCTGGCGCAGCAGCCGTTCCGCGTCGACGGCGACCGCGCCTACGGCCTGGGCATCGCCGACGACAAGAACGGCGTGGCCGTGATCCTGCACACCGTGGCGATCCTGCAGAAGATGGGCTTCAAGGACTACGGCACGCTCACCGTGCTGATCAACGGCGACGAGGAAATCAGCTCGCCGGGCGCGCGCGCGATGTTGACCAAGATGGGCAGCCAGCAGGACGCGGTGTTCTCGTGCGAGGCCACGCGCGTGACCGGCGACCGGCTGTCGCTGGCCACCAGCGGCATCGGCGCGATCTCGCTGACCGTGCACGGCAAGTCCTCGCACGCGGGCAGCGCGCCCGAGCAGGGCCGCAACGCGCTGTACGAGCTCTCGCACCAGATCCTGCAGATGCGCGACCTGTCCAACCCGGACACCGGCCTCAAGGTGAACTGGACGATCTCGTCGGCCGGCACCAACCGCAACGTGATTCCCGCCATCGCCACCGCGCAGGCCGACGTGCGCGTGCTGCGCACGGCCGACTACGACGGCCTGGAGCACACGCTGCAGGAGCGCGTGAAGAAGCAGCTCATCCCCGATACCCGCGTCGAGGTGAAGTTCGAGCGCCGCCGCCCGCCGCTCGAAGTCACCGACGCGGCGCGCAAGCTGGCCGCGCACGCGCAGGGCGTGTACGGCGAGATCGGCGAGAAGCTGCTGGTCTACGACACCGCCGAAGGCGGCGGCACCGACGCGGCCTTCGCCGCCGCGGCGACCAAGGCGCCAGTGATCGAGCGCTTCGGCCTGCGCGGCTTCGGCGCGCACTCGAACGACGCCGAGTACGTCGACCTGAACTCGGTCACGCCGCGCCTGTACCTGCTCACGCGCATGATCATGGACGTGTCGCAGGACAAGACCGGGCGCTGAACCTTTCCGCCGGACCGGCCCGGGCCATGCATCCGGGCTGGCACGTTTCTCGCCTATGGTGATTCACCAGGCGCGGGACAGGACAACCGGTGCGGCCGGGATACCGCCATCTCCTCACAGCACACGCCTCGCGCCTGGCGGGTCAGTGATCTGAATGGGAGATACCGTATGGCAAGCGCGGAACGCATCGTCGAGCTGTCCCATCACGTGGGCACAATCGCGGACAACAAGATCTCCAGCATTGCCGAGATCAACCGCGAAACCCGCTTCCTGGCGCTGAACGCGCTCATCGAAGCCGCGCGCGCCGGCGAGGCCGGCCGGGGCTTCAGCGTGGTGGCCAACCAGGTCAAGCACGTCTCGGAACGCATCTCCGGCATCACCGGTGAGCTCACCACGGAGCTGGGCGGCTCGATCGCCGAGCTGACGCAACTGGGCGACGCCATGATCCGCCAGATGCGCGGCCACCAGGGCCAGCGCCTGGCCGACCTGGCGCTGAACATGATCGACGTGATCGACCGCAACCTCTACGAGCGCTCCTGCGACGTGCGCTGGTGGGCCACCGACGCGGCCATCGTGGCCGCCGCGAGCCGGCCCGGCGACGGCGCGGCCGCCGCCTTCGCCAGCGAGCGCCTCGGCGTCATCCTCAACAGCTACACGGTATATCTCGATCTCTGGGTGATCGACGCGCAGGGCCGCGTCATCGCCAACGGCCGCCCGCGCAACTACCCGGGCGTGGCCGGGCGCGTCGTGCGCGGCGTGGACTGGTTCCAGCGCGCCATGGCGACCCGCTCCGGCGACGACTACGTCGCGCACGACATCACCGTCTCGCGCTTCCTCGACAACGCCAGCGTGGCCACCTACGCCACCGCGATCCGCGCCGGCGGCCGCGCGGACGGCGCGCCGCAGGGCGTGCTGGCGATCTTCTTCAACTGGGCGCCGCAGGCGCAGGCCGTGGTCGGCGGCGTGCGCCTGTCGGCCGAGGACTGGCAGCGCACGCGCTGCCTGCTGGTGGACGCGCAGCACCGCGTGATCGCCGCCTCCGACGGCGCCGGCGCGCTGGCCGAGACCTTCGCGCTGCAGGACCAGGGCAATCCCGCCGGCTGGTACGAGGCGCCCGACGGCGCGCTGGTGGCGTTCGCGCGCACGCCCGGCTACGAGACCTATGCCGGGCTGGGCTGGTATGGCGTGATCGTCCAGCAGCAGCCCGGCCGCGCCCGCGCGGCGCGGCACGCCTGAAAGCGGCGGGCGCCGGCGCGGCCGGCCGCGCGCACCGCCGTGGTGCGCACGGCATGCGCCGCCGCCATTGCGGTGCGCCTCACGCCACTTGCGAGTGCGCCGCGCCCGCGCCGGCGGAAGCTGGCCAGCGGATTTCCGGCGGGCTCCGGCCACCGGATCGGTCCGGTTTCAGGCGGGCTTCGGGCCGCCGCCGGGCCGCGCTTTCGGGCCGCCGCCGGGCCGGCTTCAAACCCGTTTCAGGTCAGCTTCAGGCCGCTTTCCTGCGCCCGCCCAGGTCGGGCAGGAACACCGCCAGCAGGCCCAGCAGCGGCAGGAACGCGCACAACTGGTAGACCATCTCGATGCCGTGCGCGTCGGCCAGCGTGCCCAGCACCGCGGCGCCGATGCCGCCCATGCCGAAGGCGAAGCCGAAGAACAGGCCCGACACCATGCCCACCTTGCCCGGGATCAGCTCCTGCGCGAACACCAGGATGGCCGAGAACGCCGAGGCCAGGATGAAGCCGATGATGAACGACAGCACGCCGGTCCAGAACAGGTTGGCGTGCGGCAGCATCAGCGTGAACGGCGCCACGCCGAGGATCGACGCCCAGATCACGCGCTTGCGGCCGATGCGGTCGCCGATCGGGCCGCCCAGGATGGTGCCGGCCGCCACCGCGAACAGGAAGGCGAACAGGTAGATCTGCGAGCTCTGGCGGTCCAGGCCGAAACGCTCCATCAGGTAGAACGTGTAGTAGGTGTTCAGGCTCGCCATGTAGAAATACTTGGAGAACACCAGCAGCATCAGCACGATCATGGCGCGCACCACGGTGCTGCGCGGCAGCGGCGAGACGGCGGCGGCGGCCTTGCGCTTGCGCGCGGTGTGGGCCAGCTCGCGGCCGTACCAGCCGCCGATCTGCCACAGCACGGCGATGGCCAGCAGCGCCGCCACCGAGAACCACGCCAGGCTGCTCTGCCGGTGCACGATCGCCGCGGCCAGCAGCGGGCCCGCCGCGCTGCCGGCGTTGCCGCCGACCTGGAAGATCGACTGCGCCAGCCCGTGCTGGCCGCCCGAGGCCATGCGCGCCACGCGCGACGACTCCGGATGGAAGATCGAGGAACCCGTGCCCACCAGCGCGGCCGCCACCAGCAGCACGCCGTAGGTCGGCGCCACCGACAGCAGCAGCAGCCCGCACAGCGTGAAGCCCATGCCGATCGGCAGCGACTTCGGCTTGGGATGCTTGTCGGTGTACAGGCCCACCACCGGCTGCAGCAGCGACGCCGTGATCTGGTACGTCAGCGTCAGCAGGCCGATCTGCGTGAAGCTGAGGTTGAAGCCGCCCTTGAGCATCGGATAGATGGCCAGGATCAGCGACTGGATCATGTCGTTGAGGAAATGCGAAAAGCTGATCGCCGACAGCACGCGGAAACCGGTCCGCTCGGCGGACTGCGTACTGTGGGAAGGCTGCGCCTGGCCCTGCGGCGAGGCGGTCGCGCCGCCTGGCGCGGTGTCGATGCGGCTGCTCATGATGGAGTCGGGGGCTGGAGAGACAACAAGATTGGGAATCTGGCAGCCATGCTAATTGGCGCGATGGCGCCTGTCCTGCGAGAATAGGGCCAGAACCTTGGAGAAAAGGACATGCCACGCCGTCCCGCCACCGCAGCCGCCGCGGCTACCGCAGCCACGACCGCCGCTACTGCCGCTACCACCATTACCGCCACGACCGGCCAGCGCCGCCGCCCGGCCACCGCCCGCGCGCGCGCGGATAGCGCGGATGATGCGGATGATGCGGATGGCGCGCCGGCCACGCCGCCGTCCGGCATGCCCGGCGTGCCGCTCGCGCCGCCCGATCCCCTCGATCCGTCACACCGCCCTCCCCACCTCGCGCCCCACCTCGCGCCACACCTCCCGGCCCACGCCGAGGACCGCGCCGACACCTACAGCGCCGCGCCAGCCTATCTGCGCTACGACCGCGGCCCCATGCCCGTCACCGCGATGGCGGCCGACTACCTGCCCGGCCACGTCACCAAGCCCCACCAGCATCCGCACGCGCAGCTGGTCCATGCCGTGCACGGCGTGATGGTGGTCGCCACCGCCGAGGGCCAGTGGATCGTGCCGCCCACGCGCGGCATGTGGATGCCGGGCGGCACCGTGCACTGGATCCGCATGGTCGGCCACGTGCGCATGCGCACCGCCTACATCCGCCCCGACGCCGCCGCCGACCTGCCCACGCGCTGCACCGTGCTCGGCATCAGCCCGCTGCTGCGCGAACTGATCCTCGCCGCCATCGACATCCCGATTCCCTACAAGGCCGATTCGCGCGACGGGCGCCTGATGCGACTGCTGCTGGACGAAGTGATGCTGGTGCCCACCCTGCCCCTGCACCTGCCGCGCCCGGCCGACGCCGGCCTGCGCCAGATCTGCGAGGCCATCGTCGGCGCGCCCGACACGGCGTTCACGCTGGCGCAGTGGGGCGAGCGGCTCGGCATGGACCCCAAGACCATCCAGCGCCGCTTCGCGCGCGAGACCGGCATGACGTTCGGGCAGTGGCGCCAGCAGGCCCGGCTGCTGGCCGCGCTGGAGGGGCTGGCCGCGGGGGCCAAGGTGGTGGACGTGGCGCTCGACCTCGGCTACGACAGCCCGAGCGCCTTCTCGACGATGTTCCGCAAGCAGTTCGGCGTGCCGCCGAGCGCTTTCTTCAGGTAGCTCCGGCACCGGCCGGGGATGCCTCGCCGCGTACCCGGGACTGCGTGCCCGAGCCTGCCTGCTTGGCCTGCCGCGTACCTGGCCGGCGCGCACGGCCGGCAAACTCTGGCCGGCGACAGCCGGACCGGCAGCCAAGATCCCGGACCGCAAACCCCGCCGCCAGACATTCCCGGCACGACGCCCGCAGGCCCGGCATGGCTGATGCAGGTACGGCCGTTAATAGCGAAATTCACGAGAACCCGCACGCCATGCCGGCGCGAAGACGTGCGCCGCGGCCGGGCGCGGACCGGCACCGACGCCGCGCCGCCGCCATGCCATCGTCACTCCATCGCCGCGCCGTCGCCGCACTCCGGCGCGGCACCGCGGGTCACGCCAGATACCGCTCCACCAGCCGCGTCCAGTACGCCGCGCCGATCGTCAGGTTCTCGTCGTTGAAGTCGTAGCCGGCGTTGTGCAGCAGCGGCTGGCCGGTGCCGTTGCCCATGCGCACGAAGCAGCCCGGGCGCTGCTGCAGGAAGTAGGCGAAGTCCTCGCTGCCGGCGATCAGCGGGAAATGCCCCACCACCTTGTCCGGGCCGACCAGTTCCTCGGCCACCTGCCGGGCGAACTCGGTCTCGCGCTCACTGTTGACCAGCACCGGGTAGCCGCGGATGTAGTCGATCTCCACGGTGGCGCCATAACCTTCCACGTGCGACGTCACCAGCCGCGTGATGCGCGCTTCCAGCGTGCGGCGTACGTCCGGGTTGAACGAGCGCACGCTCAGTTCGAGCTTGGCACTTTCCGGGATCACGTTGGGCGCGTGGCCGGCGTGCAGCGTGCCGATGGTGACTACCGCGGTCTCGTTGGGGTCGACGTTGCGCGAGACCACGCTCTGCAGCGCCATCACCAGGCTGCCGGCGACCAGGATCGGGTCGATCGACTGGTGCGGGCGCGCGGCGTGGCCGCCCTTGCCGCGGATGGTGATGGCCACCGTATCGCAGGCGGCCATGAACGGCCCGCTGCGGAACATGAAGGTGCCGGTCTCCACGCCGGGATGGTTGTGCAGGCCGAAGATCGCGTCGCACGGGAAGCGCTCGAACAGGCCGTCGGCCAGCATGCGCTCGGCGCCGCCGCCCGCGCCGATTTCCTCGGCGGGCTGGAAGATCAGGTGCACGGTGCCGTTGAAATTGCGCGTGCGCGCAAGCTGGCGCGCGGCGCCCAGCAGCACGGTGGTGTGGCCGTCGTGCCCGCACGCATGCATCTTGCCGGCGTTGAGGCTGGCGTAGGGCAGGCCGGTGCGCTCGTGGATCGGCAGCGCGTCCATGTCGGCGCGCACGCCGACGGTGCGCGGGCTGTCGCCCTGGCGCAGGCGGCCGACCACGCCGGTGCCGCCGACGTGGCGCGTCACCTCGTAGCCCCAGCCTTCGAGCTGGCTGGCGACCAGCTCGGCGGTGCGCACTTCGTCGAAGGCGAGTTCCGGATGCTGGTGGATGCTGTGGCGGATGGCTTCGAGCTCGTCGCGGCTGTCGACGGTGTCGGCGAGTTCGCAGAAGCGGGCAACGCGGGCGGAGAAGACGGAAGGGCCGGAAGCGCAGCCGGAGGATGGGCCGGAAGATGGGCTTGATTGCGGGCGGGAAAAAGCGGAATCGGGATCGGAGTCGGCGAGCAGTGACTCCATCAGTTCGGGGGCGTGTTCTGACATGGCGGGCTCGTGTTCGAGGCGTATAGAAAACAGTATTTCACGCTGGCCGGGGAGCGCAAACGGTTTAACCCTTTGTAGCGAAATCGCGCGGGAAGTGTTGCGAACGGGGGACGGTTTGCGCGCGCGGGGATCACAGGGGGAACTCGCGGCGGGGGATGGGATCACAAGCCGCCGTTTCCCGCGGCGGTTTTCCTGGGGATGGCCTGCCGCGTGGCTTGCCGGCATGAGGTGTCGCCGGCGGTACAGCTTCGATGCGGAGATGCTTTGTTTGCGTTGCGCGCGTGGCGTCATGCGGGTGCGGGGCGATGCGATCGCGATGGCTTCGGCGGGCGCCGGCCCTCTCCCCCGGCCCCTGTCCCGCCGGGCGGGAGAGGGGAGAAAACCATGCGCCAAAGCAAGGCGCGGCAGCAAAGAAAAAGGCGGCCGATTGCTGGCCGCCCTTCCCTTCGCTTTCCTCCGCTTTTCCTTCACCTCCACTTCGCACGCACCGGCCGGTGCGTCGCCATCGCGATGGCGCACAGGCCGGCGGCGTCACCCCTTGGCGTAGGCCACCACCGTCTGCGCCTGCTCGCCGAGGCCGTCGATGCCCAGGCGCATGCGGTCGCCGGCCTTGAGGTAGCGCGGCGGCTTGAAGCCCATGCCCACGCCCGGCGGCGTGCCGGTGCAGATCAGGTCGCCCGGGTGCAGCGTCATGAAGCGGCTGACGTAGCTCACCAGCGTGGCCACGTCGAACACCATCGTGGCGGTGCTGCCCTTCTGCACGCGCTCGCCGTTCACGTCCAGCCACAGGCCGAGCGCCTGCGGGTCGGCCACTTCGTCGCGCGTGACCAGCCACGGGCCGACCGGGCAGAAGGTGTCGCAGCCCTTGCCCTTGTCCCAGGTGCCGCCGCGCTCGATCTGGAATTCGCGCTCGGAGACGTCGTTGACCACGCAGTAGCCGGCCACGTGCGAGAGCGCTTCCTCGCGCGAGACGTCGCGCGCGAGCTTGCCGATCACCACGCCCAGCTCCACCTCCCAGTCGGTCTTCACCGAGCCGCGCGGCAGCATCACCGCGTCGTCGGGGCCGTTGAGCGAGCTGTTGGCCTTGAGGAAGACGATGGGCTCGGCCGGCAGCGGCATGCCGGCCTCGGCGGCGTGGTCGGCGTAGTTCAGGCCGATCGCCACGATCTTGCCGATGCCGCTCCAGGGCACGCCGAAGCGCTCGCCCCGCACCACCGGCAGCGCGGCCGGGTCGAGCGCGGCCAGCTTCGCCAGCGCCTCGGCCGACAGTTGCTGCGGCCCCAGGCCGTCGATCACGCCGGACAGGTCGCGCACGCGGCCCTCGGCATCGATCAGTCCCGGGCGCTCGGCGCCGGGCTTGCCCACACGTACCAGTTTCATCGTTGTTTCTCCTTGGCTTGGCTTTGGTGACGGAACGGCCGGCGGACTTTCTTTTGGCTGCCCGCTTTCGGCTCACCGGCGCAGCATATCCGCATTGGCGGCGGCCCGCTTATCCGTCCGCCTTATCGGTCCGCTTTATCGGTCCGCTTTATCGGTCCACCTCGTTCGTCCGCCTGCCCGTCGAGCCGCACGTGCCCGGCGAGATGCGCGACCACGGTGGCGATGCGGCGCAGGTGGCGCGACTCGGGATGGGTCAGCAGCCACAGGTCGGTGTCGCATTCGTCGAGCGCTCCGGTGAGCTGCACCAGCCGGCCGCTGCGGCGCCCGATCATCAGCGAGATGATGCCGATGCCGAGTCCGCCTTCGATGACCTCCACCACGCCGGCGATGCTGTTGACGCGGTACTGCGGCGACACGCGCGGCAGGTGCCTGCGGCGCCAGCGCACCGAAGGATGGTCGGGCATGGCTTCGTCGGGCGCGGTCCAGGGCAGGGCGGCCAATGCCGCCGGCGCCACGCTGCCGCCGTCGCGCGGCGGCGCCACGCCCGCCGCGGCGAGCAGCTCGCGCGAGGCGAACACCGCCACGCGCAGCGGGCCGAGCCGCCGGCCGATCAGGTGGTCGGGCGGCTGCCGCGTGGCGCGCACGGCGATGTCGGCATCGCGCCGGGTCAGGCTGGCGAGTTCGTTGGTGGCGGTCAGCTCGAAGCTCAGGCCGGGATGGGCGCGCCCGAGCGGCGCCAGCGCCGGCAGCACCATGCCGTGCAGCACGGTGTCGGTGGTGGTGATGCGCACCAGCCCCGTGACCGTGCCCGCGCTCACCGACGCCTGCGCGCGCGCCGCTTCCAGCTCGGCCTCGATGCGCTCGGCGTGCTGGGCGAACTGCTGCGCGAGTTCGGTGGCGAGGTAGCCCGCGCGGCTGCGCTCGAACAGGCGCCGGCCCAGGCCTTTCTCGATGCGCTGCAGGGCGCGGAACACGGTGGAGGCGTCGAGCCCGAGCCGCCGCCCGGCCTCGGCCAGGGTCGCGCCGCGCACCAGCGCCAGCACGATGTCGAGATCCGGTGAGGTCAGTTGGTAGGGCATTGCAGATCCGCATTGATTGCTTGCAGCCGCGCGCATTGCGATTGCATATCCGCAATCCTAGACTGCCCGCACGCCCGTCACAAGCCGTGGCGGCAAACCCCGAAGCATTCCAGAGGAATCATCCCGATGAAGCTCTACTACACCCCCGGCGCCTGCTCGCTCGCCGTCCATATCGCGCTGCGCGAAGCGGGCCTGCCGTTCACGCTGGCCAAGGTGGACCTCGCCACGCACACGCTGGCCGAGGCCGAGAACGGCAGCACCGATTTCTACGCGGTCAGCCCGCGCGGCTACGTGCCGATGCTGCAACTGGACGACGGCTCGCGCCACACCGAGGCCGCCTCGCTGCTGCAGTACGTGGCCGACCTCGCGCCCGCCGCCGCGCTGCTGCCGCCGGCCGGCACGGTGGCGCGGCTGGAGGCGGTGGGCTGGCTCACGCTGGTCTCCACCGAGCTGCACAAGGTGTTCAGCCCGTGGCTGTGGCACAAGGAAACCGCCGGGAGCACGCGCGAGGCGTGCAAGGCCAAGGTGGCGCTGCGCTTCGCCGAGCTCGACCACCACCTCGCCACGCGCGACTACCTGGCCGGCGACCGCTTCGGCGTGGCGGATGCGTATGGCTTCGCCATCGTCAACTGGGCCACGATCCTGCGCATGCCGCTGAACCCGTATCCGGCGCTGCAGGCCTACCTGTCGCGCGTGGCGGCGCGGCCCCGCGTGCGCGAGGCGCTGGTGGCCGAAGGGCTGGCGCGCGATTGAGCGGAACCGGGCGCGGCCGGCGCGGCTGGGCACGGTTGAGTGCGACCGAGTGCGATCGAGCGCAATCGATGGCACGGCCGGGCGCGAGCGGGGCGGACCGGCGCCGGTCGCGCGGACGGACCGGCGTCAGGCGCGCGCCGCGGGCATGGGCGGCAGCCGGTAGTCGTCCTGGCTCAGCAGGTCCAGCCCGCACGCCAGCGTGGCCACCCAGTCGATGAACTGCGTCACCATCGCCTTGCCGCGGAACGACGGGCCGTGCTGCGGCACGATCCACTCGATGTCGAGCCCGCGCGCCATGTTGGCCCACAGCCGGCACGCGCGGTTGCCGCTCATGTAACGCTGATGGAAGGGCAGCATGGCGCGCGTGTGGGCATCGAAATCGCGCACCGTTTCGCTGGCCTCGCTCGCGCTGGTCAGGGCCGCGCCGAGGTCGCCCGAGAACAGGATCTTGCTGACCGGGTCGTAGAACTGGAAGTTGCCTTCCGAGTGCAGGAAGTGCGCCGGCACCGCCAGCAGCGTGCTCTGGCCGAGCGCGATCGGCATGCCGGCGTCGGGGATGGAGATGATGCGCCCCTCGGTGCGGCCGGCCTGGCAGAAATGCGGCAGGAAGCGCGCCCACACGCGCGAGATCGCGATGCGGCTGTCGGAGGCGGAGAGCCAGCGCCCGACCGAGGCGACGATGTCCGGGTCGGCGTGCGAGGCGAGCACGTAGTCGAGCTGCTTGGGCGGGAAGTAGCGGCCGATGGCGAGGTACAGCTCGCTGTAGGTCATCTGCCCGCCGGGGTCGATCAGCGCGCCGTGGCCGTGGTCCACCACCAGGAACTGGTTGGTCTGCACCACCTCGCCGTGCTCTTCCTCGACCAGGTCGGAAAACATCAGGCAGGTGTGTCCGCCGGCGTCGTACAGCGTGATGGCCATCGCTCTTGTCTCTCCCCAAAGCGGCGAAAGTAGCGACGGCGGCGCGGTGGCGGCTTGACGCGGATCAAGGAACGGTGGAATCGGGTGCCGAATCCGGCGCCGAATCGGGTATGGCATGCGGCGCCGAGGCGCCGGACCCGCCCGCCTGCGCCGCGGCGATCTCCGCGCGCAGCGCGTCGAACAGCAGCGCCAGCGGCGCGCCCAGCCGGCGCGGCAGCGGCGCGTGCAGCAGCCACGCGGTCAGGCCGGCGCGGAAGCCGCGCACGTCGAGCACCTGCACGGCATCGCGGTGCGCGCTGCGCGCCAGCACCTCGGGCGTCACCGCGCCGATGCCGACGCCGCGCGCCACCAGCGACAACTGCAGCTCCGCGCCGAACGCCTCCACCGCCACGTTGAACGGCAGGTGCGCCGCGTCCAGCGCGCGGCGCAGCACCGAGCGCATGCCGCAGCCGTCCTGGTTGAGTACCCAGGCATGCCCGGACAGCTCGCGCAGGCTCAGGCCCGCGGCCGGCGCGCGCATGCCGCGCGCGGCCACCACCAGCGTGGCGTAGCGGCCCAGCTCGCGCGCCGTCAGATGCGCGGGCGGCACCACGCCGTCGGGCAGCAGTGCGGCCACGGCATCCAGGCGCGCGCTTTCCACCTGCTCCAGCAGGCCCGGCGACCAGCCCGCCGTGACCCGCACCGTCAGCCGCGGAAACTGCTCGCGCAGGCGGTCGATGGGCAGGGCGAGCGCCATGTCGGAGAGGAACGGCGGCATGCCCAGGCGCAGCTCGCCCACCACCTCGGCGCCGCGCGCCGCGCGCGACATCAGGTCGTCGGTGGCCAGCAGCACGCGCTTGCCGAGTTCGTAGACCTCATGGCCGGCGGCGGTGGGCCGCAGCGGCTTGGCCTGTCGGTCCAGCAGCGCCACGCCGATCAGCGCTTCCAGGCTCTGCACGCGGCGCGTAAGCCCGGGCTGGGTTAGGTGCAGGCGGCTGGCGGCCCGCACCATCGAGCCGGCTTCGACGACCGCGATGAAGGCTTCGATGTCACGCGTGTTCATGGCGGGCTCCGTGGGCGAACCGCGGCGTGCGAGCCGGCACGCGGCCCGGGACATGCAAACAAACCGGCATAAAGATTATCCCTATATTTCAATTGCCGCATGGGTAGCCGGATCCTAACATTGCCAGCCCGGGCCTGCCGGGCCGGCGCACGCCAATGTGGCGCGCCGCACCGGCGCGGGCCCTCTTGCCGGAGATGCCATGTCTTGCCCCGCCCTCGCCGAACCCGCCGTGGTCCATCCGGCCGCGCCGCCGCCCGCCGCCGCCCTGCCCGAACTGACCGGGCGCCTCGCGCTGTTCCTCGCCGCCGCGGTCGGCGTGATCGTGCTCAACCTGTTCGCCGCCCAGCCGCTGACCGGCCCGGTCAGCGCCTCGCTCGGCCTGCCGCCGGCCTGGCGCGGGCTGGTGGCAATGCTGCCGCAGCTCGGCTACGCCGCCGGCCTGGTGCTGCTGGTGCCGCTGGCCGACCTGCTGGAAAACCGCCGCCTGGTGACGGGCACGCTGCTGCTGTGCGCGGCCATGCTGGCGCTGGCCGCGGCGGCGTGGTCGGGCGCGGTGTTCTTCGTGGCGGTAGCCGCGGCCGGCGCCGCCTCGTGCGCGATCCAGATGCTGGTGCCGCTGGCCGCGCTGATGGCGCCCGAAGCCCAGCGCGGGCGCGCGGTCGGCAATGTGATGAGCGGCCTGATGCTGGGCATCCTGCTGTCGCGCCCGCTGGCCAGCCTGCTGGCCGGCGCGGGCGGGTGGCGCGCCTGCTACGCCGTGCTGGCGGGGCTGGACGCGCTGCTGGCGGTGGTGCTGATGCGCTGGCTGCCGCGCCGCCAGCCGGCGGGCGGCCACCGCTACGCCGGCCTGATCGCCTCGATGTGGCACCTGCTGCGCGGCCAGCCCGTGCTGCGCCGGCACGCGCTCACGGCGGCGCTGTCGATGGGCGCGTTCAGCGCGTTCTGGACGGCGGTGGCGCTGCGGCTGGCGCAGCCGCCGTTCGCGCTCGGCAGCCACGGCCTGGCGCTGTTCGCGCTGGCCGGCGCGGCGGGCGCGGTGGCGGCGCCGCTGGCCGG
>NZ_AQPL01000279.1:0-10285 GCF_000395345.1 Cupriavidus sp. WS
GGTGGCGGCGCCGCTGGCCGGCCGCCTGGGCGACCGCGGGCACGGCCACGCCGGCACCGGCGCCGCGCAACTGGCGGTGCTGGCCGCGCTGCTGCTGGCCGGCGCGGCCGGCGGCGGCTGGTTCGGCTTCGACGCGCAGGCGCACCGCGCCGCGGCGATCGGCCTGCTGGTGGTGGCCGCGATGGTGCTGGACGCGGGCGTGACCGCCGACCAGACCTTCGGCCGGCGCGAGATCAACCTGCTCGACCCCGCCGCGCGCGGGCGCCTCAACGGCCTGTTCGTCGGCATCTTCTTCGTCGGCGGCGCGGCCGGCGCGCTGGCCGCCGGCGCCGCGTGGGCCGCGGGCGGCTGGCGCGCGGTGTGCGTGGCTGCCATCGGCTTCGCCGTGCTCAACCTGCTGGCGCACGCCGCGATGGGACGCCGCCAGCCCGGCTAGCGCGTGGCGTTCAGCAACTGCTCGATCTTGCCGACGAACTGCTTGTCGTCCGGCTTGGTCGCGCTGTTGAAGCTGCCCGCCACCTCGCCGTTGCGGTCGATCAGGTACTTGTAGAAATTCCACTTCGGCGTGGTGCCGGACGCCTTCGCCAGCAGCGCGTACATCGGATTGGCCTCGCTGCCGCGCACGTGCGACTTGCCCAGCATGGGGAACTTGACGCCGTAGGTGTTGTAGCAGAAGTCCGCGATCTCCTTGGACGAGCCCGGCTCCTGCGAGAAGTCGTTGGACGGGAAGCCCAGCACCACCAGGCCGCGCTCGCGGTACTTGGCGTAGAGCGCCTCCAGCCCTTCGTACTGCGGGGTGAAGCCGCAGTAGCTGGCGGTGTTGACCACCAGCACCACCTTGCCGGCGTACTGGCACAGGTTCTGCGGCGCCTCGTCCTGCAGGCGCGGGAACTTGAAATTGAGCGCGGCCGGGCAGGCGCCCGCGGGCTGGGCGGCGGGCGCGGGCGTGGGCGCGTCGGCGGCGCGCGCCGGGCGCGGCGTCACGATGGCGGCGGCCGCGGCGAGCGCCAGCGCGCCGGCCAGCGCGGCGGTCGATACGGTGGTCGATACGGTGGTCGAACGCAGCGCGCGCGGGCGCTGGGCGGGAAGACGGCGCATGGAGGGCACTCCGGGATCAGGGTGAGCGTAGTTTACGCCGACCCGCGGGCAACGATGCGCCGAACCGCCTCAATCCATCGCCAGCGCGGCGCCGTGCTCGGTCACGCTGCTGCGCAGCTCCGCGTCCGGCATGCGCCGCACGATCGCCAGCGCCAGCAGCGCGGCCAGCGCGCCGCCGGCGAAGATCAGCCGGAAGCCGGTCTCCACGCCGCCGGTGAGCGTGTCGCGCACCGCTGGCGAGAGCCGCGCCAGCGTCTCGCTGCCGTGGCGCAGCGCGCCCAGGTCCAGCGCCTGCGTCACGCCCGAGGCGTGCAGCGCGTTGTGGAAGGCCAGCGTCAGCAGCGTGCCCGCCAGCGCGCCGCCGAAGGCGCTGCCCAGCGAGCGCAGCACCAGCAGCGCGCCGGTGCCGGCGCCGGTGTCGCGGCGCTCGAGCACGTTCTGCACGCTCATCAGCGTGCCGACCATCGTCATGCCCAGGCCCACGCCGGCCACCGTCATGGCCAGCAGCTCCAGCGCCACCGGCGTGCCGGGCGAGACCGCCACCAGCCCCAGCAGGCCCAGCGCGGCGGCGATGAAGCCGCCGGTCAGGATGCCGCGCATGCGCCCCAGCCGCGGCGCCAGCCCGGCCACCACGAAGTTGCCGGCCACCGTGGACAGCAGGAACGGCACCACCAGCAGGCCCGACTGCGCCGCGCCGGCGCCGCGCACCAGCTGGAAATGCAGCGGCAGCGCGAAGATGCACAGGAAGATGTTGAGCGCCGCCATCGCCGACGCGGCCACGCCCAGCACATAGGCGCGGTTGCCGAACAGGCGCGGCGGCAGCATCGGGTCCGCCGCGCGGCGCTCCTGCCAGACCAGCCCGGCCAGCGCGGCCACCGCCAGCAGCGCCAGCCCGGCGATCTGCGGCGACACCCAGTCGTAGACGTCGCCGCCCCAGCTCATCGCCAGCAGGAAGGCCACGATCGACACCGTGAGCAGCAGCGCGCCGCCCCAGTCCACGCGCGCCGCGCCGCCGCGCGCCTGCAGCTGGCTCAGGCCGCGGTGGCACATGAACATCGCCAGCACGCCGAGCGGCACGTTGATCCAGAACAGCCAGCGCCACGAGAGGTGGTCCGAGGTCCAGCCGCCCACCAGCGGGCCGGCGATCGACGCCACCGCCCACACCGTGGCGAGGTAGCCCTGGTAGCGCCCGCGCTGGCGCGGCGCCACCACGTCGGCGATGGCCGCCTGCGCGAGCGACATCAAGCCGCCGCCGCCGATGCCCTGCAAGGCGCGGAACAGGATCAGCTGCTCCAGCGACGCGGCCAGCGCGCAGGCCACCGAGGCCAGGATGAACAGGGCGATGGCCAGCATCAGCAGGCGCCGCCGGCCGTAGCTGTCGGACAGCTTGCCGTACAGCGGCGTGGATACCGTGGAGGTGATCAGGTAGGCCGTGACGATCCACGACAGGTGCCCGAAGCCGTTCAGGTCGTTGGCGATGGCGGGCACCGCCGGGATGACCACGGTCTGGTCGAGCGAGGCAAGCAGGATGCAGAGGATGATGCCGCCGATCACGCGCATGATGTCCTGGTGGCTCAGGGCGGGCGTGGCGGGGGCGGAAGCGGAGGCTGGCATCGGGGCGGGCGGGAACGCGTAGGCCGGACGGCCGCCCGCGGTGAACAGCCGGCAACGTGTGGCGTTTGCCGGCGTACAGCAGCGAACATGGCCGCAACAGGGAATTCAGCCGAGCTAGTGCGTACCCGGTGCTGCGCTTGCGCACGGCGGGCCGGCCTAATTCAGCGAACGCATAATTATATGCGGATACTGAATATCAAGTGCAAGGCTAACTCGGTTTGCGCGCTTGCGCGGAGGGCCGCCGCGGCGCGTTGCCGGACGTTGGCGTGTTTTGGGGGCTTGTCGCGGCACGGTTGCGCATCGTTGCGCACCGTTGCGCGCGATTGCGCATGACCGCGGACGGAACGCGGCGTACCGGATTCAGCGGGGAAGTGTCGCGCGCGACCCGCGGGCGCCGCCCGGACGGACGGCGGCTGCGCGGGTCGGGCAGGGCGGCGCTACGGGTGCACGCTGCCGGTGATGTAGTGCTCGAGCTGCTCGATGATGAATTTCTGCTCGGAGATGATGTCCTTCACGAGGTCGCCGATGGACAGCATGCCGATCAGCTTGTCGCCGTCCATCACGGGCAGGTGGCGCAGGCGGTGCTGCGTCATCAGCGCCATGCATTCGTCGGTGCTCTGCTCGGCGCGCACGTAGATGACCGCCGAGGTCATGATGTCGCGCACGAAGGTCTCGCGCGAGGTGCGCTGCATCAGGATCACCTTGCGCGCGTAGTCGCGCTCGCTGAGGATGCCGACGATGTCGCCCTGCGCGATCACCAGCAGCGCGCCGATGCCCTTTTCCGCCATCAGCTGCAGCGCGGCATACACCGTGGCGCCGGGCGTGATGCTGTAGATAGCCTGGGTCGGCTTGGATTCCAGAACCTGCCGTGCGGTTTTCATCACCACTCCTTGTTCCGTCCGAAGGATTTGCAGCCTCGATTTGCCACCGCCCGCGCGCCGGCGGGTGCGTCGGGCCACGCGCGCAAGTCTTGCGCGGCGCGGCCCGGCGCTTTCAGATTAGCACTCGCGGCGCGCGTCTTACAGGGTGACGCCCACGAATCTTTGTAAAAACGCTTCAGACCAGAATGCAGAGGAATGAACAACGGCGGCGACCCGCGCCGGCATGGTGCGCGGCGGGTAACGGCAGCAGCAACGCCAGCAGCAATGGCAGCAGCAACGCCGGCGGCTTACTCCGCGCTTTGCAGGTAGCGCAGGCGCGCTTCTTCCTCGAGGCGCACGTCCTCGACTTCCTGCAGCACCGCGTCCACGTCCACGGGCGTGTCGTCGACCGCCACCTGGCCGCTCAGCGCGATGCCGGGATGCAGCAGGCCGGCCTGGTAGAGCGCCCAGATTTCCTTGCCGTAGCGCGTGCCGTTGAGTTGCGGCGCGAACTGGCCGAAGTAGAAGGCGAGGTTGTCCACGTCGCGCTCGAGCATGGCGCTGGCGTCGTTGTTGCCGGCGGCGTCCACCGCCTGCGGCAGGTCGATGATGACCGGGCCTTCGGCATCGACCAGGATGTTGAACTCGGACAGGTCGCCGTGCACCACGCCGGCGCACAGCATGCGCACCACCTGGCCGAGCAGCGCGTCGTGGAAGGCCAGCGCCGTGGCCTCGTCCAGCGCCACGTCGTTCAGGCGCGGCGCGGCGTTGCCGGCGGCGTCCACCACCAGCTCCATCAGCAGCACGCCCTCGAAGCACAGGTAGGGCGTGGGCACGCGCACGCCGGCGGCGGCCAGGCGATACAGCGCGTCCACCTCGGCGTTGTGCCAGGCTTCCTCGGCCACCTTGCGGCCGTAGCGCGAGCCTTTTTCCATCGCGCGCGCCTGCCGGCTGTTCTTGACCTTGCGCCCTTCCTGGTAGGTCGCGGCCTGGCGGAAGCTGCGCTGCGCCGCGTCCTTGTAGACCTTGGCGCAGCGGATCTCGCCGCCGCAGCGCACCACGTAGACGGTGGCTTCCTTGCCGCTCATGAGCTGGCGCATCACTTCGTCGACCAGGCCTTCCTCGACCAGCGGCTGCAGCCGCTTCGGCGTCTTCATCGGGCGCGGCCCCGCGGCAGCCGGCGCGCCGCCCTCACTCGGTCAGCATGCGCACTTTCACGCGCTTGCCCTTGACCTTGCCATCGTTGAGCTTGCGCACGGCCTCGCGGCCGATGCCGCGCGCCACCGCCACGTAGGTGGACATCTCCATCACGTTGATCTTGCCGATCTGCTCCTTGGCGTAGCCGGCCTCGCCGGTGAGCGCGCCGAGGATGTCGCCGGGGCGCATCTTCTCCTTGCGCCCGCCGAGGATCTGCAGCGTGACCATCGGCGGCAGCAGGCGCTCGCTGCTGGCCGGCGCCAGCGCGGACAGCGGCTGCCATTCCATCTCCACGCCGAGCTGCTGCTCGATGTTGCCCACGCGGCCCATCTCGTTCATGCTGGCCAGGCTCAGCGCCATGCCGTCCTGGTCGGCGCGGCCGGTGCGGCCGATGCGGTGGACGTAGACCTCGGGGTCGGGCGTGACGTCGACGTTGATGACCGCCTCCAGCTGCGCGATGTCGAGGCCGCGCGCGGCCACGTCGGTGGCCACCAGCACCGAGCAGCTGCGGTTGGCGAACTGCACCAGCACCTGGTCGCGCTCGCGCTGCTCCAGCTCGCCGTGCAGCGCCAGCGCCTCGAAACCCTGCGCGCGCAGCAGCTCCACCAGATCGCGGCAGCGCGCCTTGGTGTTGCAGAACGCCAGCGTGCTGACCGGGCGGTAGTGGTTGAGCAGCAGCGCCACCGCGTTCAGGCGCTGGCCTTCCTCGACCTCGTAGAAGCGCTGGCGGATCTTGCTGTCGTCGTGCTGCTCCTTGAGCTTGATCTCGTGCGGCTTGCGCAGGAACTGCTGGCTCAGCCGCGCGATGCCCTCGGGATAGGTGGCCGAGAACAGCAGCGTCTGGCGTTCCTTCGGGCACTGGCGCGCCACGTGCGCGATGTCGTCGAAGAAGCCCATGTCGAGCATGCGGTCGGCTTCGTCGAGCACCAGCGTGTTGAGCCCGTCGAGCACCAGCGTGCCGCGCTCCAGGTGATCCATGATGCGTCCCGGCGTGCCCACGGCGATATGTGCGCCATGCGCCAGGCTGTCGACCTGCGGGCGCATCGGCGTGCCGCCGCACAGCGTCAGGATCTTGATGTTCTCCTCGGCGCGCGCCAGACGGCGGATCTCCTGCGTGACCTGGTCGGCCAGCTCGCGCGTGGGGCACAGCACCAGCGCCTGCACGTCGAAGCGGCGCGCGTCGAGCCGGTTGAGCAGCGCCAGCGCGAACGCGGCGGTCTTGCCGCTGCCGGTCTTGGCCTGCGCGATCAGATCCTGGCCGGCCAGCGCCACCGGCAGGCTGGCAGCCTGGATCGGCGTCATGGTCTGGTAGCCGAGCTGCTCGAGCGTCGCCAGTGTGGCGGGCGAAAGGGGCAACCGGGAGAAAGAGGCGCCGGCGGCGGGCGCCGCGGCGGATTCGGGGCTTGAGTTCATGCCGGATTATAGCGGGCTGGCGCCCACCCTCATTTGGCTGCGCCGCGGGCCTTGGCGGCGGTCTTGGTAGTGGTCCTGACGGTGGTCTTGATTGCGGTCCCGGTGACGACTTCGGTACCGGTCTTGCCGTCGGCCTTGCGCGCGGCTCCCGCCGCCTTGCCGCCTTCGTCCCACGGCGGCGGCGCCCATCCGAGGCGCGCCAGCAGCGCGCCGGCCGCCGCGGGCGCGCGCTCCTTGGCGCCGTTGATGAAGAAGACGAAGACCTCGCGCCCGCGCGCGGCCGCGGCCTTGCCTTCCACGCGCGGCAGGTCTTCGGGCGCGCCGCCCGCGGCCCAGGCCTGCACGCGGTCGCGCCACGCATCGAGGTCCGCCGGCGCGTAGCCGGTCCCGATCTTCTCGCTGCTGCACATCAGCCGCGCGTAGACGAAGTCGGCGGTGAGGTCGGCGAACGACGGGAACTTCGGCGAATCGGTAAACACCGTGGCGGCCTTGTACTTGCGCGCGAGCCTGAGATAGTCCGGCGTCATGAAGCTGTCGTGCCGCACGTCGAGCACGTGGCGCAGCCTGCGGCCTTCCACCGCATCGGGCAGCAGCGCGAGGAAGGCCTCGAAGTCCTCCGCCTCGAACGGCTTCGTCGGCGCGAACTGCCACACCACGGGGCCGAGCTTGTCGCCCAGCTCGGCGATGCCGCTGTCCAGGAAGCGCTCGACCGACTCGCCCGCCTCGGCCAGCACGCGGCGGTTGGTGGCGAAGCGCGAGGCCTTGAGCGAGAACACGAAATCGTCGGGCGTCTCGTCGCGCCACCTGGCGAACGAGGTGCGCTTCTGCGTGCCGTGATAGGTGCTGTTGATCTCGATGGCGGTGAGGTGGCGGCTGGCGTATTCGAGCTCCCGGCTCTGCACCAGCTTCGCCGGATAGAAGCTGCCGCGCCACGGCGCGAAGTTCCAGCCGCCGATGCCGACGCGGGCGCTCTGGACGCTCTGTGCGGCCGCCGCCGCGTTCTTTTTCCCGGCACTGGTTCCAGCCATGCGCGCGCATCCTTGTCAGAAAGGCAAAGCAAGAAGAAAGAAAAACGGGAAAGCGGATTCAGCAGAAACGCAGGCAGTGCACCGGCGGCAGATGCGCCGTCAGCAGCTTCCAGTGCTCGCCGCCATTCTCCGACATCCACAGGCTGCCGGTGGTGGAACCCAGCGCCAGGCATTCGCCGCTATTGTCCACCGCCAGCCCGTGGCGGTCGACCACGTCGTAGACCGGCGCGGCGGGCAGGCCGTCGTCGCAGGGCTCGAAGCTGCGCCCGCCGTCGCGCGTGCGGCTGACCGCCAGCCGGCCGTCCACGGGCACGCGGCAGTGGTCGGCGGCCAGCGGCACGAACCACGCCGTGTTGGGCCGGTGCGGATGCGCCGCCACCGTCAGGCCGAAGCCCGCCGTGCCCAGCATGCCCGCCATGCCCGCCGTGCCCGCCGTGCCCGCGCGCAGGCGCTGCCACGTCATGCCCGCGTCGCCGGAGCGGAACATGCCGCCGCGGTGCTGCACCCACATGGCATGCGCGTGTCCCGCGCACTGCACCAGCCGCAGCGGGTCCTGGTGCTGGCCGTGCTCGTCGCGCGACGGCGCCATGCCGGTGACGGTGCGGACCCAGCTGATGCCGCTGTCCCGCGTCTGCCACACGCCGCCGCACGACACCGCGATGGTGACGTGGCGGCTGTCGTGCGGGTCCACGCAGACCGAGTGGATGCCCGGCACCTCGCTGCCGTGGCCGGCCCACGCGCGGCGCTCGGGACGCTCCCACAGCGGCCGGTTCAGCGCCCAGTTGCCACCCTCGTCGGCCGAGCGGAACAGGCCGCCCGGCATGGTGCCCGCCCACAGCGCGCCGGGGTCGTCCGGCCCGCCCGCCTCGAGCACCCAGATGCGCTGCAGCGCGAGCCCGCCCGGCCCGGCGCCCGACACCAGTTGCGGCGGGTAGGCCGGCAGGCCGCAGCCGTCCCAGTCCGCGTCGCGCGGCCGGCGCCGCCACAGCCGCACGCCACGCCCGCACCCAAGTGCCGCATAGAGCGTGCCGCTGCGCGGATCGGCCAGCGCCGCGCTCACCGGCGCGCCGAGGAAATGCACGGCCGCCTGCCGCCAGCCGCCCGCGCCGTCGCGCCGCCACATGAACAGGCCCTTGCCGGTGCCAACGAGAAGCTGGTCGCTCATGCCGGACTCCTGTACTAGACCCGGCACATGGCCGGCGGCGGGGCCGATCCTTAGCAGTCTAGGAAATTCTGCCGGGAATGCGCGCGGGATCGCGCCCTGGCGGTACTCGGAGTGTTGTGGCGGATGCGCGGCAAGGCAGGGGGTGGTTTGCGCGCCGCGCTGATAAACGGGGGCTCGCGCGTGGGGCGGGTGGTGACTTCGTGGGGGCGCCGGCCCTCTCCCGCAGGCGGGAGAGGGGAGCAAACCGTTCGGCATTTGCCGTGCGTCGCCGGCATTGTCGGAAATGCCGGCAATGCCGGCGATCGCGCTACGGATTCAGCGTCGACAGCGACTTGCCCGCGGCGTACAGCGCCTTCACTTCGGTGGCATCGAGCACGCGCGACCAGAAGGCGAGGTCGTTGTACTCGGGCGCGACCGCCGTCGGCGCGGTGTAGCCGGGATAGGCGGTGCCGGTGGTGTCCTCGTTGAGCACCAGGCGCGTGTCGCGCAGGTTGGCCATCGTCAGCGTGCCGAGGTTCATGGCGGTGCTGCGCACGCCCAGCACCGGGTCGGCGATATAGGCGGTGGCGGTCTTGGCCACGGTGTCGACGGTCAGCGCGACATACACCCACTGGTTGGCGGTGAAGCCCATGAACGCATCCGCGCGGCGCGAGCCGTCGCCGAAGTTGAAGGTCATGGTGCCGGCCGAGGACTGCCCGATGATGAAGCCGCGGTTGGCGCCCGAATTCCAGTCCTTGTTGGTCAGCACCGGCAGCCACGCCTGCTGCGCGTCCGACTTGTACCAGAAGCCGACCGAGAACTGCGGCTGCAGCGGCACGTCGCTCGGCAGGTCGTAGCTGGTCCTGTCCGGGTCGATCGCCAGCGACCTGCCGCCGAAGCCGTCGTCGCCGGACAGCGGCGCCGGCGCCGGGGTCTCCAGCGCGCGCAGCGCGTCGGCGCTGCGGGTGTCGGCCAGGCCGGTGTCGAACGAGAAGAAGTGCATCAGGCGGTCGAGCAGCGTGGCCGGCAGCACGATCGGCGGCACGTAGGCGATGGCCGCGCGGTAGGCGAGCGGCACCGCGCCGGCCATCACCACGTAGTCGAAGCGGTAGGTGCCTTCGGGCTTGCCGGCCAGGCCGACGTCGGCATCGACATAACCGGTGGCGTCGCCGGCGAGCGTGGCCACCTTGGCGCCGTCGCGGTAGATCTCGATCCGCGCGGGCGGAGGCGCGTCCGGCGCCAGCTTCCAGCTCAGGCTGACGCTGCCGGCATCGCGCCCGGCGCTGGCGCGCAACTGCTGCACGCCGGGCGTGCCGAGCAGCGACTGGCCCTCGATCGCGTACTGCGCGGCGACCGGCGCCACGCCGAGAAAGTCCAGCACCGTGGGCGTCACGTCGGCGATGCCCGGGCGCGTGTAGAGGTCGGCCCTGGAGGCCGGCATCGCGTCCCTGGCCGAGGCGGCGAAGACGGCGTTGCCGGCGCGGTTCAGGCCGATGAAGCTGGTGTCGTCGATGGCCGCGGCATCCGGCGCGTAGTCCTTCGCGCGCATCGGGCGGCTGGTGGTGGCGACCACCAGCCAGTCCTCGCCGGGACGGGCGGTGCTGCTGGCCTGCAGCGCCGCCATCAGCCGGCCCACTTGCTGGTCCAGCGTGGCGAGGGCGCGGCGGTAGTCGCTGTCCAGGCCGCCGGCGGCCTGCGCCGGCGCGTGGAAGTTGGCCACCACCACGCCATAGTCGCGGTCGGCCACGGCGCGCAGCGCGGCGTCGGTCACGCAGGCGTCCACGCCGGCGCAGTCCACCAGGCTGTCGATGCGGCTGGCCCAGGCGTCGGCGCCCAACTGCTGCGCGAGCGTGCTCCAGCCCGCGGCCACGGCGATCTTGCCGCCCGCGCGCGCCTGCCGCAGCCGCGCGAACAGCGTGTCGGCACGCAGC
>NZ_AQPL01000280.1:0-286 GCF_000395345.1 Cupriavidus sp. WS
GCGCCTGCCGCAGCCGCGCGAACAGCGTGTCGGCACGCAGCAGCTGCCCGCCCTGGTCGGTGGTGATGCCGTGCCGGTTGGCCCAGGTGCCGGTGAGCAGGGTGGCCCAGCCGGGGCCGGCCAGCGCTTCCTGCTGCGTGACGGTGCCGCTGACGCCGCCGGTGTAGGCCGGCCCCAGCGTCAGTTGCGCCAGCGCCGGCGCCTGCTGCTGCGCCAGCGCGGCGCGCAGCTCGGGATAGTTCACGCCGTCCACGCCGATCAGCAGCACGCGGCGCGTGCCGGCGGC
>NZ_AQPL01000281.1:0-6098 GCF_000395345.1 Cupriavidus sp. WS
TGACGTTCAGCCGTTGACTTTGAAGTTAATCATTTTACTTTAAGAGTCCAAGGAATTTAAAATCAATAAAAAAAATTAACCAATTACCCCCTGCCAAAGCAACGCCCCATTAAGAAAAAGAATAACCCCCGCACTAACCCAGGCCAACACCAGCGGCACGCCGCGCACGCGCCACGCGCCCATCAGTTCCCGGTTGGACGCGAACAGGATCAGTGGCACCACCGCCAGCGGCAGGCTCAGGCTGAGCACCACCTGGCTGGCCACCAGCAGTTCGGCCGAGCCGTGCTGCCCGAACACCCCCACCGCCGCCAGCGCCGGCACGATGGCCAGCCCGCGCGTGAGCAGCGCGCGCCGGGTCTGCGAGATGCGCAGGTTGAGGAAGCCTTCCATCACCGCTTGCCCGGCCAGCGTGCCGGTGAGCGTGGAGTTCAGGCCGCAGGCCAGCAAGGCGCCGGCGAACAGCAGGCTGGCCCATTGCGAGTGGAGCAGCGGGTCCAGCAGGCGGTGCGCGTCGGCGAGGTCGCTGACTTCGGTCATGCCGCTGGCGTGGAACGCGGCGGCGGCCAGGATCAGCAGCGCGGCGTTGACGAGGAAGGCGAAGGTCAGCGAGCCGATGGTGTCGAGGTTGACGCCGCGCAGCGCCGCCGCCACGGCGGGCGCGTCCGCGGCCCGGGGCGCGCGCGTTGCCGCCGGCTGGCCGGCTTGCGACCGCGGCGCGAACTTGCTGACCAGCGCGGAGTGCAGGTAGAGGTTGTGCGGCATCACGGTGGCGCCGACGATGCCGGCGGCCAGCCACAGCATGCCGGCGTCGCGCACCAGTTGCGCCGAGGGCGCGAAGCCGCCGGCCACCGCGGCCCAGTCGGGCTGCGCCATCGCCAGCTGGGCGACGAAGCACAGCGCCACCAGCAGGATCAGCCCGGCCACCAGCGCTTCGAGCGTGCGCCGGCCCTGGCGCTGCACGGCCAGCATGGCGATAGTGCCGACGGCGGAGAGCAGCACGCCGACCCACAGGTTCACGTGCAGCAGCAGTTGCAGCGCCACGGCGGTGCCGACCACTTCGGCCACGTCGCAGGCGATGATGGCGATCTCGCTGGCGAGCCACAGGCCGATCACGGTGCGCCGGCCGAAGCGCTCGCGGCTGAGCTGCGCGAGGTCGCGCCCCGTGACCACGCCGATGCGCGCGGCGATCCATTGCAGCAGCATGGCCACCACGCTGGCGGCGGCCACCACCGCGAGCAGGCCGTAGCCGTACCTGGCGCCGGCGGAAATGGCGGTGGCCCAGTTGCCCGGGTCCATGTAGCCGACCGCCACCAGCGCGCCGGCGCCGAGGAAGGCGGCCCGCCGCGGCAGCTGCGGGGCAAGCCGCGCGTCCGCGGACGCGGCGGGAAGGGCAAGCTGGTCTGGGCTGGGAGGCATGATTGGCTCTGGCATGGTGGTTGGCGCGCCGGCGGGGCCGGCTCGCGCGCCTGATGACTCATTCTGGGCAATGCCGCACGCTGCCGCCAATTGTAAATGCTAATCACTCTCATTTGATGCACAGATGAGGACGGTTGTACATCACTTCCAGTGCATTTCGATTCACTTATTTCGGAGAATTGCCTTGAAAGGCATAAAGAATGCGGCGCCTTCCGTGCGGGAAGCGCCGCCTGGCCGGCAAGAGCGGCAGGCGCGCATCCCGCCGGCGGCCTTGGGACGCACAGGCGCCGTGCCGCCCGCGGCGGGAATCGCGGGCGGCACGGCAAGGGAAAGACCGACAAACCGCAGCCGGCTTTGGGCCGGCTACCGCGCGGTCATTGCTTGATGAAGGCGAGCAGGTCTTCGTTGATGACGTCGGGATGGGTGGTGCACATGCCGTGCGGATACCCCTTGTAGACCTTGAGCGTGCCGTTGCGCACCAGCTTGATGGACAGCAGCGCCGAATCGGCGATCGGCACGATCTGGTCGTCGTCGCCGTGCATGATCAGGACCGGCACGTCGATCTTCTTGAGGTCTTCGGTGAAGTCCGTCTCGGAGAAGGCCTTGATGCAGTCGTAGTGGGCCTTGGTGCCGCCCATCATGCCCTGGCGCCACCAGTTCTCCTTGATGCCTTCGGAGACCTTGGCGCCTTCGCGGTTGTAGCCGTAGAACGGGATCGGCACGTCCTTGTAGAACTGCGCGCGGTTGGCGGCAAGCTGGGCGCGGAAGCCGTCGAACACGTCGAGCGGCAGCCCGCCCGGATTGGCCGCGCTCTTGACCATGACCGGCGGCACCGCGCCGATCAGCACCGCCTTGGCCACGCGGCCGGCGCCGTGGCGCGCCACGTAGCGGGCCACCTCGCCGCCGCCGGTGGAGTGGCCCACGTGCACGGCGTTGCGCAGGTCGAGGTGCGCGGCCAGCGCGGCCACGTCGGCGGCGTAGGTGTCCATCTCGTTGCCGGTCGCGGTCTGGGTGGAGCGGCCGTGCCCGCGGCGGTCGTGCGCGATCACGCGGTAGCCCTTGGAGAGGAAGAACAGCATCTGCGCGTCCCAGTCGTCGGCGGTGAGCGGCCAGCCGTGATGGAACACGATGGGCTGGCCGGTACCCCAGTCCTTGTAGTAGATGCGGGTGCCGTCTTTGGTGGTGATGGTATCCATGACTTGGCTTCCTTGGTTGGGGGCGTGTTGGCCGCCGGCACGAACCGGCTTGGTGGCTGCCTCGGCGTCCGCCGTGGCAGCCAGGGCGGAAAGGGTGCCGGCGGCAACGGCGGACGCGCCGGCCACCAGCACATTGCGGCGCGCTGGCGACGGCACGGGGTCTTGTTCTTGTTGCGTAGTCACTGCATGCTCCTTGGCGAGAAACGATGCGGGAAGGAAAAGGCGCGGAGCGCCGTCCCCTGCGGGCGCGGCAAGACCAGGGCACCGGGCATCCCTGGCCGTGCACTGCCGCCCTGGCGGGACGGGCAGACTTCCGCGTTCATGGCGCCCGGCAAGCTGCGGCCGGCCAGCGATACAACGTGCACAGCCATAGGAGAATAGGCGGCGAATCGCGTGTGCACGAGCGGGATGTGGCGAATTTTCATCCGCCACCGGCCGGGCCGGAACGCTGCCGCGCGGTCACAAGCCTGACATCCATCCGCACCGATAATCGAACAGATTGACGCCGGCGAACCACGCAAGCCAACCGCGGCGCACCTCGGCCGGCGGGCCGGCAGCGTAGAATGACCCGCTGCCGCGGCGCCCCGCGGTCGCGGTCCTGCGCCCGTGCTCCGGGAAGCAGCGCATAAGAAGAACACAGACCTGGTTCCATCGTGAAGACATCCCCAGCCGCGCAAGGCGGCCAGCTGCCCGCGCGGCAAAGCGCCCCCGATGCCACCAACCGCGCGCTGCACGGCATCCTCCTGCTGACCTTCGCGTTCGCGCTCAGCCAGTTCTACCGCAGTTGCCTGGCGGTGATGGCGCCGGAACTCCAGCATGACTTCGGGCTGTCGGCGGCCGGCTTCGGCGCGCTGTCGTCGAGTTTCTTCATGGCCTTCGCGGCGGCGCAGATCCCGGTCGGCATCGCCTTCGACCGCTACGGCGTGGGCCGGCCCACGTCGCTGCTGCTGGCCATCGGCGCGGTGTCGTCGCTGCTGTTTACGCTGGCGCCCAACGGTGGCGTGGCCATGCTGGCGCAGGCCGGGCTCGGCCTGGCCTGCGCGCCGGTCTTCATGGGGCTGCTGCATTTCGCGTCCGAGCAGTTGTCCGAGCGCGACTACACGCGCGTGGTCAGCAAGTCCAACGCCACCGGCATGATCGGCGCGCTGTGCGCCACGGCGCCGCTGGGCTGGGCCTCGCAACTGCTGGGCTGGCGCGTGGCGATGGCGTTCGCGGCACTGTGCATGGCGATGGCCTGCTACGGCGTCTGGCGCTGCGTGCGCGACGAGGGCCATGCCGAGGCACGCCACACGCCGTGGCGCGCCATGCTGCTGCAGAGCGCCCGGCTGCTGGGCCTGGCGCCGCTGTGGACGCTAATCCCGATGTGCGTGGCGATGGCCGCCGGCACCGCCTTCCGCAATGCCTGGAGCGGGCCTTACCTGGCCAGCGTCTACGGCCTGCAGGCCGGCCCGCGCGGCGTGGCGCTGACGCTGCTGAGCCTGGCCGGCTTCGCCACGGCGTTCGTGCTGCCGGTGCTGGTGCGGCGCAGCTCGCTCAAGGCCACCATCGGCGGCTGGTCCTGCTTCTCGCTGCTGGGCGCGATCCTGCTGACCATGTGGCCGGACAGCAGCGTGGCCTCCGGCGTGGGCCTGATGGCGCTGCTGTCCACCATCGGCATGCTCCACCCGCTGGTCATGGCGCAGGGCCGTGGCCTGATCCCGCCGGCGGCGCGCGGGCGCGGCCTGGGCCTGCTCAATACCTTCGTCTTCCTCGGCTCGGCGCTGGCGTCATGGGCCTTCGGCATGATCGCCAGCTTCGGCGACGCCGCGCGCTGGCCGGTCTCGCGCACCTACGCCGCCATCTTCCTGTCGGCGGGCGTGCTGGTGGCGGCCGCGGTGGTGCCCTACCTGTTCAGCCCCCCGGCGCAGAAAAGCTGACGCACAAGCGGGGCCCGAACGGCTATCCTCCATAGCGCGGCCGGCGCGGCGCCGGCCACACCAGGGGACCCCGCATGCAGATCGACTGGACGACGATCCGGAACGGCAATGCCGACGCGCTCGACGGCGCAACGGTCGAACTCGGCGGCTGGATGATCCCCCTCGATCCCGAGGCACAGGCCGCCGACTATTTCCTGCTGGCGGCCGAGCCGCCCTGTTGCGGCGGCTGCGTGCCGCGCGATCCGCTGGCCTGCGTCGAGGTCTACGCCGCCGGCCCGCTGGCCTTGCCGGCGCAGGCAGTCGGCCTGCGCGGCCGCCTGGTGCGCCTGCTGGACGATCCGGCGGGATGGCGCTACCAGTTGCGCGACGCGCAGCCGCTCGCCGCGCCCGCCGCCGGCACCATGAGCCGGCGCGTGTTCCTGGCCTCCGGCGCGGCGCTCGGCCTCGCGGCCTGCGCGCCGGGACGGTTCGCCGGTTACACCGAAGGGCAGGCCGATGCGGCCGGCAACGCGCAGCCGGCCAACGCGCCGGCCAGATGGCAACCGGCCGCCGACGCGCTGACCATCGACATGCACAGCCACGCCGGCCGCGTGATCGTCTCGCGCGATCCGGCCATCGGCGCGCGCCGGCCGTTCCTGCCGCTGGCCGCGCCGATGCGCGCGGGCGGCATGAACGTGATCTGCCTGGCCATCGTCACGGACACCACGGTCACGCGCGTATCCGCCAACCGCATGCGCTTCGAGGCCTGGCGCACGCCGCAGGAGGGCGAGCTCTACGCGCTGGGCCGCACCGAGTTCGCGCGCGCGCACGAGTTGGTGGCACGCGAGCGCATGCAGGTCGTCACCAGCGCGGCCACGCTGGCGGCGCAGGGCCACGCCGGCCCGTGCGCGATCATCGCGGCGGAGGGCGCCGATTTCCTGGAAGGCCGGCTGGAGCGCGTGGACGAGGCGCATGCGATGTACCAGTTGCGCCATCTGCAGCTGACGCACTACCGCGTCAACGAACTGGGCGACATCCAGACCGAGACGCCGGTGCACGGCGGCCTGACGGACTTCGGCGCCGCGGTGGTGCGGCGCTGCAATGCGCTGGGCATCGTGGTGGACGTGGCGCACGGCACCTACGACCTCGTCAAGCGCGCGGCGGCGGCGTCGAGCAAGCCGCTGGTGATCTCGCACACGGCGCTGGCCACGCACCCGGGCACGCGCAGCCGGCTGATCTCGCCGGACCATGCGCGCGCCATCGCCGGCACCGGCGGCGTGATTGGCGTGTGGCCGAGCGCGGGCACCTTCCACAGCCTGCAAGCGATGGCCGAAGGCGTCAAGCGCATGGCGGACGTGGTGGGCGTGGCGCACGTCGGCCTGGGCACCGACATGCTCGGCTTCATCTCGCCGCCGGTCTTCACCGGCTACGAGCAGCTGCCCTCGCTGGGCGACGCGCTGGTCGCCGCGGGCTTCACCCAGCAGGAAACGGGCATGATCCTGGGCGGCAACTACCGCCGCGTGTTCGAGGCCACGGTCGGCTAGGGCCCCGGCGGATGTGCTGGCCGGCGTCCCGATGCGTCGGGACGCCG
>NZ_AQPL01000282.1:0-15640 GCF_000395345.1 Cupriavidus sp. WS
CCCCGCCTCACATCCCCTTGCGCCGGCGGTACTCCTGCCGGCCGACCAGGAAGGCGCCCAGCGCCACCATCAGCGCCAGCCCGTACCACGTGATGGCGTAGCCGAGGTGGCTGTTGTGGAAGGAGATCACGGTCAGCCCGCCGACCGGCCACGTGCGCTCGCCGTCCTGCTGGCGCGGCACGCTGCCTTCGGGGTCGGCCGCCGCGCCATTGACCGTGGGCGCGGCGCCGGCAGCCGCGTCGGCGTCGATGAAATACGGCGCCACGTTCTGCAGGCCGCGCGCCGCGGCGATGGCGGGCACATCGCGGTTGTACCAGCGGTTGGCCGCCGGGTCGTTGTGGCGCAGGAAGGCGTCGCCGGGCTCGCTGATGCGCAGCAGGCCGGTGACGGTGGTCTCGCCGGGCGGGTCGTACTGGCTGCGGGTGGCGCGCTCGGCGCGCTCGGGCGGCACGAAGCCGCGGTTGACCAGCACCACGCTGCCGTCGGCCATGCGCAGCGGCGTGACCACCCAGAAGCCGCCGCCCAGGTCGGTCACGGCCTGGACCAGCGTCTCGCGGTCGTTGAGGAACGTGCCGGACACGCGCACGTGCGTGTATTCGTCACCGGCCACGCTGACCTGCGGCCATTGCGCGGGACCGGGCGCCGCCACCGGCGGCGCGTGCACGCGCGCGTTGACGCGCTCGATCAGGTCGAGCTTCCAGGCGCGGCGCTGGACCTGCCAGGTGCCGAGCCCGACCAGGACGGAAAAGGCGAATGCCGCCAGGACGGCAAACACCACGAGGGCGCCGGTGCGGCGCGGGGAAGCGGACGGCTGGGCGCTTGCGGCGCCGGTGGCTGGCTGGGGCTGGGGGTGTCGAGGTGCGTTCAAGGTAGGTTCTTCGTGTCGTGCATAGCCGGCATCATATTCTGATCCAGGTGGAACATCACCCAGAGCGAGCCGCTCAGCGCGATCACGACGAGCACGATGGTGAAGATCAGGGCCAGCATGGTCCAGCCACCCTCGGACTTGAAGTTCATGTGCAGGAAGTAAATCATGTGCACGACGATCTGCACGGCGGCGCACGCCAGCAGCACCAGCGCCGTGGTCCGGGACTTGTCGAACACGTTGGCCATGACCAGCCAGAACGGCACCGCGGTCAGCAGCACGGCGAGCACGAAGCCGGTCATGTAGCCGCCGAAGGTGGCGTGGAACCCTTCGTCGTCATGGTGTCCGTGGCCGTCGTGGCCATCGTGGCCGTGCGCGCCGGCGCCGCCGGCCAGCGTGTTGTCGTGCGCGTTCATGGCAGGACTCCCATCAGGTAGACGAAGGTGAACACGCCGATCCAGACCACGTCGAGAAAGTGCCAGAACATGGACAGGCACATCAGGCGGCGCTTGTTCTCGTGGATCAGCCCGTACTTGCCGACCTGCACCATCAGCGTGACCAGCCACACGATGCCCACGGTCACGTGCAGCCCGTGCGTGCCGACCAGCGTGAAGAACGACGACAGGAACGCGCTGCGCTGCGGCCCGGCGCCTTCGTGCACGAGGTGCGCGAATTCGTACATCTCGATGCCAAGGAAGGCCGCGCCCAGCACGCCGGTGATGGCCAGCCACCACTGCGTCTGGCTGGTGCGCGCCTTCTGCATTTCCAGCATGGCGAAGCCATACGTGATCGACGACAGCAGCAGGAAGGTGGTGTTGAGCGCCACCAGCGGCAACTCGAACAGCTCCGCGCCGGTCGGGCCGCCGGCATAGCGCCGGCCCACCACGCCGTAGACGGCGAACAGGCTGGCGAAGATGAGACAGTCGCTCATCAGGTAGAGCCAGAAGCCGAGCAGCGTGCCGTTCTGCGGGTGCACCTCGGTGGTTTCGTAGAAGCGCAGCTGCGCCTCGCGCGGGGCCGCCTGCGCGCTCATGCTGTCCGGGCCGTAGGGGGTGGCGATATCAACCATGAGTGGCAAGCAGGCGCGAGCGCTCTGCCTCGGTACGGACGACGGTGTCGGCCGGGATGTAGTAGTCGCGCTTGTAGTTGAAGGTGTGGCCGATCGCCACCGCCAGCAGGGCGATGAACGCCAGCGCCACGATCAGCCACATGTGCCAGATCAGCGCGAAGCCCATCAGCGTGCTCAGCCCCGCGAGGATGATGCCGGCGCTGGTGTTCTTCGGCATGTGGATCGGGATGAAGCCCTGCTGCGGGCGCTGGTAGCCGAGCTGCTTCATCTGCCACCAGGCGTCGTTGTCGTGGATCAGCGGCGTGAAGGCGAAGTTGTACTGCGGCGGCGGCGAGGACGTGGACCACTCCAGCGTGCGGCCGTTCCACGGGTCGCCGGTGGTGTCGCGCAGTTCCTCGCGGCGGCGGAAGCTCACGAACAGCTGGATCAGGAAGCAGCCGATGCCGCAGGCGATCAGCAGCGCGCCGAACGCGGCGATCTGGAACCAGATCTGCAGCGAGGCATCCTGGAAATGGTTCATGCGCCGGGTCACGCCCATCAGGCCGAGCACGTACAGCGGCATGAAGGCGACGTAGAAGCCGACCAGCCAGAACCAGAACGAGCACCTGCCCCAGAACGGGTCGAGCTTGAAGCCGAACGCCTTGGGGAACCAGTAGCTGATGCCGGCCATCAGCCCGAACAGCACGCCGCCGATGATCACGTTGTGGAAGTGGGCGATCAGGAACAGGCTGTTGTGCAGCGAGAAGTCCGCCGGCGGCACCGCCAGCAGCACGCCGGTCATGCCGCCGATGACGAACGTCACCATGAAGCCGACCGTCCACAGCATCGGCACCTCGAAGCGGATGCGCCCGTGGTACATGGTGAACAGCCAGTTGAAGATCTTCGCCCCGGTCGGGATCGAGATGATCATGGTGGTGATGCCGAAGAACGAGTTGACGCTCGCGCCCGAGCCCATCGTGAAGAAGTGGTGCAGCCACACCAGGTACGACAGCACCGTGATCACCACCGTGGCGTACACCATCGACGCATAGCCGAACAGCCGCTTGCCGCAGAAGGTGGACACCACTTCGGAGAAGATGCCGAACGCGGGCAGCACCAGGATGTAGACCTCGGGGTGCCCCCAGATCCAGACCAGGTTGATGTACATCATGGCGTTGCCGCCGAGGTCCGCCGTGAAGAAGTTGGTGCCGACGTAGCGGTCCAGCGCCAGCAGCGCCAGCACCGCGGTGAGCACCGGGAACGCGGCGATGATCAGCACGTTGGTGCACAGCGAGGTCCAGGTGAAGATCGGCATCTTCATCAGCGTCATGCCGGGCGCGCGCATCTTGACGATCGTCACCAGCAGGTTGATGCCGGACAGCAGCGTGCCCAGCCCCGCCACCTGCAGCGACCAGATGTAGTAGTCCACGCCCACGTCGGGGCTCTGCAGGATGCCCGAGAGCGGCGGATAGGCCAGCCAGCCGGTGCGCGCGAACTCGCCGACGAACAGCGACATCATCACCAGCACCACGCCGCCCACCGTCATCCAGAAGCTGAAGTTGTTGAGGAAGGGAAAGGCCACGTCGCGCGCGCCGATCTGCAGCGGCACCACGAAGTTCATGAAGCCCGTGACCAGCGGCATGGCCACGAAGAAGATCATGATCACGCCGTGCGCGGTGAAGATCTGGTCGTAGTGGTGCGGCGGCAGGTAGCCGGCCGAATCGCCGAAGGCCACCGCCTGCTGCGCGCGCATCATGATGGCATCGGCGAAGCCGCGCAGCAGCATGACGATGCCGAGCACGATGTACATGATGCCGATCTTCTTGTGGTCGATGCTGGTGAACCATTCGCGCCACAGGTAGCCCCACGCGCGGAAGTAGGTCAGCACGCCGACCAGCGCCAGCCCGCCGACCGCCACCACGGCGAAGGTCGCCAGCAGGATGGGCTCGTGGTAGGGAATCGCCTCCCAGGTCAGGCGGCCGAATACCAGCTGGGTAAGATCGTGCTCGGGCATTGTCATCACCAGGGCCGCAGGGGCATTGTTGCAGGATTCTTTTTCGGCGCTCGCGTCATGGCGTCGGGCCGGGCCGCGTCAGCGCGGCAGGGCTTTGGCGGAACCGGAGCCGGTCGGGTCGCTCGCGGTGCAGATCTCGCCGAACGGCGCGCCGGCGCGCTGCAGCGAGGCCAGCGCATACTCGCCCTGCCCCGACCCCAGCCGTACCGATGGCACCGGCTGCGCCCGCTGCGCCTGGCGCGTGGCCTGCCCGGTCATCGGCATCATGTCCTTGATGCACGGCTTGCCCGCTTCCACGCAGCGGTTGAGGATGGCGCCGTACAGCGCCGGGTCCACGCTGGCGTAGCGGCGCACCGGCTCGCGCTCGCTGGGCTGCTCGAGCCTGAGGTAGGTCTCGCGCGTGAGCGCGCCGCCGCCGGCCTTGGCCTGCCTGACCCAGCGCTCGAATTCCTCGTTGCTCACGCCGTGGAACTTGAAGTACATGCCGGAGAAGCCCGCGCCGCTGTAGTTGGCGGAGAAGCCTTCGTACACGCCGGGCGCGTTGATGACCGCATGGAGCTTGGTCTCCATGCCCGGCATGGCGTAGACCTGCCCGGCCAGCGCGGGGATGAAGAAGGAGTTCATCACGCTCGACGCGGTGAGCTTGAAGCGGATCGGATGGTCCACCGGCGCCACCAGTTCGTTGACGGTGGCGATGCCCTGGTCGGGATACAGGAAGAGCCACTTCCAGTCCAGCGCCACCACTTCCACGGTGAGCGGCTCGGTGCCGGTGGGCACGCCGCGCTCGGCGTCGATGCGCGACAGCGGCTGGTACGGGTCGAGCTTGTGCGTGCTGACCCAGGTGATCGCGCCGAGCGCGATGATGATGAGCAGCGGCGCGGACCAGATCACCAGTTCGAGCAGCGTGGAGTGGTCCCAGTCGGGCTCGTAGGTGGCGGCGCGGTTGGAGGCGCGGTAGCGCCAGGCGAACAGCAGTGTGAGGATGATCACCGGCACGATGATCAACAGCATCAGGCCGGTCGAGATGATGATTAGATCACGCTGCCTGACCGCGAGGTCGCCGGACGGGGCCATCAGCACGGCACTGCAACCCGTCAACAGCAAGGCAGCCGAAAGTAGGAATCCGCGCTTGACGTAGCGGGATGGCACTATCCGTGTACGCAAATGCATAGCCGTCCAAGTGATCGTTGGAACGCCGGTGGGCTGGCATGGGCAACATCATACTTCGAGAATCAAGCTTTCCGACACTGCATATTTTCCTATGGCACTGTAGTCAAAGAAGTGCCATTCTTAAAGGAGTGTGGCACTACGACAAGGCCTGATGATGTCCAGCATCGCTCACCAGCACGACCCGTCGTCAGCACCCTCGGCCCAGGAGGCCGCGCACCATGCCAGGGTCGCGCCGGGCGAGATCGCCACCGGCGTGGTCATCGGCCGGGCCTCCGAATACTTCGATTTCTTCGTCTACGGCATCGCCTCGGTGCTGGTCTTCCCGGCGGTGTTCTTCCCGTTCGCCGGGCGCGTGGAAGGCCTGCTGCTGTCCTTCACGGTCTTCTCCTTCGCCTTCATCGCGCGCCCGTTCGGCACCACGCTGTTCATGGTGATCCAGCGGCGCTGGGGGCGCGGCATCAAGCTCACCGCGGCGCTGTTCGCGCTCGGCACGGCCACCGCCGGCATCGCCTTCCTGCCGGGCTACGACACGCTCGGGCGCGAGTCCATCATCCTGCTGGCGTGCTTCCGCGTGCTGCAGGGCATCGGCTTCGGCGGCTCGTGGGACGGCCTGCCTTCGCTGCTGGCGCTCAACGCGCCGCCGCAGCGGCGCGGCTGGTATTCGATGCTGGGGCAGCTCGGCGCGCCGATCGGCTTCTTCATCGCGGGCTCGCTGTTCCTGTTCCTGCGCACCAGCCTCGACATCGAGGAATTTCTCGAATGGGGCTGGCGCTATCCGTTCTACGTGGCCTTCGCCATCAACGTGGTGGCGCTGTTCGCGCGGCTGCGGCTGGTGGTGACGCAGGAGTACACGCAACTGCTGGACGAAGGCGAGCTGGAGCCGATCAGCCCCATCGTGATCGCGCGCGACCAGGGCTACAACCTGTTCCTCGGCGCGTTCGCGGCGCTGGCCAGCTATGCGCTGTTCCACCTCGTCACGGTGTTCCCGCTGTCGTGGGTGGCCGTGCACGGCACGCAGGACGTGAGCGACGTGCTGGTGGTGCAGATCATCGGCGCCGGCGTCGCCGTGCTCGGCACCATCGCCTCGGGCGTGATCGCGGACCGCATCGGCCGGCGCACCACGCTCGGCCTGATGGCCACGCTGATCGCCATCTTCAGCCTGTTCGCGCCGTTCCTGATGGGCGGCAGCGCGGCGCGGCAGGACCTGTTCATCCTGATCGGCTTCGGGCTGCTGGGCCTGTCCTACGGACAGGCCGCGGGCGCCGTCACCTCGAACTTCGAGAGCCGCTACCGCTATACCGGCGCGGCGCTGACCTCCGACTTCGCATGGCTGTTCGGCGCGGCCTTCGCGCCGCTGGTGGCGCTGGGGCTGTCGGTCGAGTTCGGGCTGGTGGCGGTAAGCGTCTATCTTCTGTCCGGCGCCGCCTGCACGCTGCTGGCGCTGGGCATCAACCGCACGCTGGCCTCGCGCGACTGACGCGGCCCCGCGCGGCGCGGGCCGCGCATGTCCTGCCCGCTTCGCCGCATGGCCGGCTCCGGCGGGAAGACGCGCCCGGGCGGCTATCATATGGCTCGCAAAACCGCTGCCTCCGGGCCCGCGCGCATCCGCCGCGCGGCCCGCAGCCGCCTCACCGAGCGACGCCACTCATGGACACCACCCCCGATCTCTCCGCACGCCCCGCCATCCGCGCCCTGACCCAGCTCGAGGCACGCGTGCTGGCCGTGCTGCTGGAAAAGCAGCACACCGTGCCCGACACCTATCCGCTCTCGCTCAACGCGCTCACCGCCGGCTGCAACCAGAAGACCGCGCGCGCGCCAGTGATGAACGCCACCGAAGACGAAGTGCTCACCGCCATCGACGGCCTCAAGCGCCTGAGCCTGGCGATGGAAGGCAGCAGCAGCCGCGTGCCGCGCTTCGAGCAGAACATGAAGCGCGTGCTGGGCGTGCCCAGCCAGTCCGCCGCGCTGCTCGCCATCCTGATGCTGCGCGGCCCGCAGACCGCGGCCGAGCTGCGCCTGAACAGCGCGCGCCTGCATGCGTTCGCCGACATCTCCTCGGTCGAGGTCTTCCTCGACGAACTCGCCGCCGCCGAGCCGCCGCGCGTGGTCAAGCTGCCGCGCGCGCCCGGCGGGCGCGAGCACCGCTGGATGCATCTGCTGTGCGGCGAGGTCAGCGTGGACGACGCGCCCGCGCAAGGCAACGGCGAGGACACCGTGCCGCCCTCCGAGTTCGAAGCGATGAAAGCCGCGCAGCGGGAACTGGAGGAAAAGGTCGCGCGCCTGCAGGCCATGCTCGAGCAGATGGCCGGCGAGCTCGGCATCCGCCTCGACACCGACGGACTCTGACGCCGGGCCGGCCGCGACGCGCCGGCCGATGGCAAGCCGGCGCGATGCTGCCCGCGCAGCCGCCCGCGGCCTACAATGTGTTGGTCATGTCCTGCCCCGCGCGGCGCGCCGCCATGTCAATACATTTGCACTCGCCGCGGGAATTTGTGCCGTGGAAGTTGCCTGCGCCACTGCCGCGGCACGCCGGGGATGCGGTGCTTGCGCAACACACGCGCCATCCTGCCGCCAGACGAAGTAGACTAGGAGCCGCTGCGCTCCGCCGGCATTTCGCTGTCACAATTGTCACGATACTGCCCCGCGGAGCCGGACATAATCTGGCGACCAGAAACGTGGAGGATCCCGACGATGCGCGTGACGATTCGCACCATTACGATTCCGGGAGGCAAGGGCCGCGCGGCCCTGCACAAGGCAGCCGTATACATGACCACCGAGCAGGAAGCCGCGCCGCTGATGACCAGCGAGTGGACCCAGCGCGAGCCGGAAGCATTCATGGCCGCCCAGACCTGGGCTAGGCGCAATACCTATATCGTGTCGAACCCCCGCACCGGCACGTTCTACGGCAGTCCCGCCGGCCGCTAGCCCGGCGCCTCGCGCCGGCACGCTTGCCGGCGGCGCCCGCCTGACGTACCCTGCCCTGCCCCGGGGCATGCCGCCCCGCCACCAGGAACGTCGTCATGCCAGGGCCCAAACCCGCCAGCTCGCTGGTCTATTCCACGGAACACGGCCGCATGTGCCCCGGCTGCGGCAACCCCGCCGCGGCCTGCGCCTGTGGCAAGGCGCAGCCGGCCGCGCAAGGCGACGGCATCGTGCGGGTATCGCGGGAAACCAAGGGCCGCAAGGGCAAGGGCGTGACGCTGGTGCGCGGCGTGGCACTGGCGCCGCTGGCGCTGGCCCAGCTCGGCAAGGAACTCAAGGCGGCCTGCGGCTCGGGCGGCACCGTCAAGGACGGCGTGATCGAGATCCAGGGCGACCACTGCGACGCCGTGATCGAGAAGCTGCGCCAGCGCGGCATGACGGTCAAGCGCGCGGGCGGCTGAGCCCGCCGCGGGATTACCTGGTGCGCTGCTGGTAGCGGATGGTGCCGTCCGGGCGGCGCTGCGGCACCACCGGGTTGCGCGAGTTGCACACGGGGCAACGGAACAGCAGGCCCTGGCCTTCATCCTTGATCGTCACATCCGCCTCTTCCCAGCGCATGCGGCACGATTGGTTCTGGCAAGTAAAAGACATCTTCATTCTCCGAGATAGGCGCGGATCGTAGCATGGCCGCGCGGTGCGCCGCGGCGGCATGCCGTGGCCTGCGCCGGCATGACGGCCCGGCGCGCGCGCCAATGCCGTGACGGCACGCGCGCGGCCAGCCCTTGCATTTGTTGACATTACCCGCGCGCGGCGCGCCTAGAATCCAGCGCTATTCACCACAGGCACGCCGATGCGATCCGAACGAACCAAGCTGCTTGGCTATATCGCGCTATGCATGGTGGCGTTCGCGCTGCTCACCGTGCTGTGCGTCACCTTGCAGGAAGACAACGAACAGCGCGCCGCGCGCAAGATCCGGCAGATGGACAGCCGCGCGGCCGCGCAGGCAGCGCCCGGGCAGGAGCCGAGCAGCACGCACGCGGCGCGCTGAGCGTGGCCGCGCGCCGTGCCACTCAGCACGGCAGCACGATGGTAAACGTCGCCCCCTTCCCCGCTTCGCTGGCCAGGCGGATCTCGCCGCCGTGCCGCTCCACCACCGTCTTGACGAACACCAGCCCCAGGCCGCTGCCGGCGGGCGCGTTGCGCTCGTTGTCGCGCAGGCGCGCGAACGGCTGGAACAGGCGGCCCTGATCTTCCACCGCGATGCCCCGGCCCTGGTCGGCCACGTCGATGGCCACGCCCTGCGGCACGCGGTACAGGCGTACCGTGACGGTGCTCTGCGGCGGGCTGAACTTGATCGCGTTGCTCACCAGGTTGGCGATCGCGCGCACCAGCAGCACGGGTTCGGCCGTGACCATCGGCTGTTCTTCCCCCATCTCCAGGCGCAGGTCGATGCGCGCGGCGCTGGCCAGCGCCCATAGCTCGTCGGTGGCGTCGAGCACCACGCCGGCGAGATCGACCTCGATGAAGTTCAGGTGCGGCGCCTCGGCGCGGGCCAGGCGGATGAAGTCGTCGGCCAGCTCCAGCGTGCGGCTGGCGTAGTCGCCGATGCGGGCCAGCAGCGCGGCCTGCGGCAGCGCGCGGCTTTCTTCGCGCTGCAGTTCGATCAGCGCGAGGATGGAGGCTTGCGGCGAGCGCATGTCGTGCGAGATGAAGCGCAGCGATTCCTCGCGCCGGCGCTCGGCCATGCGCACCTGGGTGATGTCGATCACGCTGATGATGAGGCCGGCCACGCCGCCGGTGTCGCTGCGCAGCGGCGCGCCGCGCAGCAGCATGGGGCGCTGGTCGCGCCCCTCCAGCTCCACGCCGGGCGGCGCCTGCGCGCTGTCGCCGCCGGCGTGGGCGCGCCGCAGCTGCTCCCAATATTCGTGGCCGGCCTTGGGCTGGACGAACACCTCGTCGACCAGCTCGCCGATGCGCGGGCGCGGCGCCGCCACGTCGGCCAGCGGCGCCAGCGTGCGCGGCGCCAGCAGCAGGCTGCGGCGGTTGGCCAGCAGCACGCGCCCGGCCGGGTCGCAGATCACGGTGGCCTCCGGCAGGCCTTCCAGCCCGTCGGCGAGGAACTGGCGCAGGTCGCGCAGGCGCGTGGTCATGCGGTAGACCGCCCGCATGCGGGTGTCGAGGTTGCGCCCGCGGCGGGGCTCGCCTTCGTCGGCGGGCATCGCCAGCAGGCCCGGCTCGGCCTCGAGCTGCGCCAGCTCGTCGGTGAGGAACTGCAGCGCGGCTTCCTGCCGGCGCCAGCTCCACAGCGGGTACAGCAGGCCGCAGCCCAGCACCGCGCTGACCGGCGCGAACCACAGGTGGCCCAGCACCACCAGCAGCAGGCTCGCGCCCAGCGTGCCGGCCAGCAGCGCCACCGTCACCACCAGCGCGTTGCGCGGCGTGAGCGCCAGCGCGGCCAGCGCCGCCAGCAGCACCGGCAGCAGCGTGCCGAGCCAGAACCACGGCGCCGGCAGCGCCACGATGGCGCTGTCGCGCTCGAGCGCGTGCATGGCGTTGGCGATGATCTCCACGCCGCTCATGCCGTGGCCGTCGCGCGAGACCGGCGTGGGATAGACGTCGCCCAGCCCGCTGGCGGTGGCGCCGATCAGCACCGCCTTGCCGCGGAAGGTGTCCGGCGGCAGCTTGCCGCCGAGCACGTCGAGCACGGGGATCTGGCGAAACGTGCCGGGCGGCCCGGCGAACGGAATGCGCAGGCGGTAGCGGTGCAGCCAGCCGTCGGCGTCGGGCGCGCTGTCCTGGTGGTCGTGCCGGTAGCCCGACACCGGCCGCGGCGGGCGGCCGAAGGCGACCATCGCCGCCGAGAAATGATCGAGCAGCTGGCCCGGCAGGCCTTCCTGCAGGAATACCTGGCGCGCGATGCCGTCGAGGTCCACGGCGATGTTGATGTGGCCCACCGCGCTGCCCAGGCCGGTCAGCGGATAGCGCACCTGCAGGCCGTCGCCGCCGGGCTCGGCCAGCGCGGGCAGCACCACGTTGCCGGCGCGCGCCATCGCCAGCGCCAGCGCGCGGTCGTCCGCGGGATGCTGCAGGTCCGGTTCGGAGAGGATCACGTCCACGCCGATCACGCGCGGCGCGCCGGCGGCGACGTGGTCGATCAGGTCGGCCAGCACGTGGCGGCGCCACGGCCAGCGGCCGATCGCGGTGATGCCCGGATCGTCGATGGCGACGATGACGATGTCGTCGGCGGGCGCGTGGCGCTGGGCCACCACGGCGAGGTCGTAGACCGCCTTGTCGGCGCGCTCGCTCCAGCCCAGCAGCGCGCAGGCCGCCACCAGCAGCAGCACCGCCGCGCTCAGCAGCGCCCACTCCACCAGCGTGCGGCGCTGGTAGCCCGCCAGCAGGCGAATCGGCAGGCGCGCCAGCGCGCGGGCGCGCGCCGCGGCGCGGGCGATCCGCGCGATGCGGGCCTGCTCAGTCGGCACGGTCGAGCATGCGCCCGCCGGCGCCTACCGGCCGGCCTTGCGCGTCGCGCACGTACTGCTTCACCTCGATGCGCTGGGGTGCGGAGTAGTGCGGCCCGGCGGCGGCGCTCTCGCGCCCGACCCGCACGAAATAGGTGCCGCTGGCCGGGCGCGGCAGGCGCGCGTCGTTGGTGTCGCTGCGCACGTCGGCCACGATCTGCGTGAAGGCCGCATCGGCGGCCATCTGCAGGCGGTAGGCCTGCGCCGCGCCGGCCCCGGGCCAGGCGATGTGCAGCGTGTCGCCGCCGTCGTCGTCGAAACTCGGCTGCGGCGGCGACGGCTCCTGCGTGAAGGCCACCGCCTCGCTCCACGGGCCCGGCTGGCCGGCGGCGTCGAGCGAGCGCACGCGCCACCACCAGCGGCCCGGCGCCAGCGGCAGGCTGGCCGACGGCGTGTCCGCGCGCGCGCGCACGACGCCCTGGCGGAAGTCGGCGTCGGCGGCCACCTCGTATTCGTATTGGGCGACGCCGGTGACTTCGGCCCAGCGCAGCGCGGCTTCCTCGCCGTAGGCGGTGCCGCCGCGCTCGGGCGCGAGCGTAAACGGCGCGGCCGGGTTGAGCCGCACCACCAGCGGCGCCACCGTGCCGGCGCCGCCGAGCCGCCGCGCGTCGAGCGCGCTCACGCCCAGGTACAGCGTGCCCTCGGGCAGGTCCTGCAGCGCGGCCTCGGCCGCGCCCACGGTCTGCGACGACAGCAACTCGGTCTGGGCGGCATCGCGCGACACCACCACGCGGTAGGCGGCGGCGCTGGCGACCGGCGCCCAGGTGACGGTGGCGCTGCTGGCCAGCAGCGGCGACGGCAGCGGCGCCAGCGCCGGCGCGGGCAGCAGCGCGACCGGCCGCGCCAGCACGCCGGCGGCCGACACGCTGACGCCGTAGCCGGCCGCCACCGCGGCCCGCTGGCCGCGCCGGGCGCTGGCCTGCACGCGGCCTTCGAGCACCGCGCCCTGGCTGGCGCCGTCGTCGGTGCCGACGCGGAAATGCGTGCCGCGCACGCCCGTCACCAGCGACGGCGTGCGGATCTCGTAGCGCCCCACGCCGGTGCCGCGCGGCGCCACGCGGGAATCCACCTCGCCGCGGTCGATGCCGATCACGGTGTCGGTCAGCCCGGTGCGCGCGAACGCGCGCAGGCGGCGGACTTCCACCGCGCTCGCGGGCGGCACCGTGACGCGCGAGCCGTCGCCCAGCTCGATGGTGACGGTAGCGCCGGCTTCCGTCGCCAGGCGCGCGCCCTCGGCCAGCGTCATGCCGGCCTGCAGCGCGCGGCCGTCGGCGCGGGCCGTGCCGGTGACGAACACCACGCGCGCGCTGCCCGGCACGACCGGGATGCGCGCAAGCGGGATGCGCAGGCGCATGCCGGGCGGCAGGTGGTAGGGGTCCGCCACCTTGTTGAGGGCCTGCAGCTCGCGCCAGCCGCCGGGCGTGTCCATGAACTGCCCGGCCAGGCCGATGAGCGTGTCGCCCGGGCGCACCAGGTAGATGAAGTCCTGCCCGTCCGCGCCCGCGGCCTGCGCGGCCGCATCGCCGGGCCAGCCGGCGCCGAGCATGCCGATCAGGCCGGCCGCGCCCATCGTGCCCATTGCGCCGAGCACCGCGCGCAGGCGCGGATGCCGCGCGGCGCGGCCTGCCATGCCGCGCGCGCTGCCCGCGCCACGCGCTCCACCCATCCTGCCCATCCTGCCCATTCCGACCATCCCGCCCGTTCTGCTTGTCGCCATGTCGAACCGCTTCATAAACTCAGTCTTCCTGCTTGTCGCCATCTGCCGTGGCTTCGAAGCGATAGCCGTGCGAATACACGGAGGTCAGGCGCACGCCGTTCTCGGGCCGCAGCGCGAGCTTGATGCGCAGGCGCGAGATATGCGTGTCCAGCGTGCGCGAGCCCGCGCCGATGGCCCTGCCCCACACCGCCTGCTCGACCACCTCGCGCGAGAGCAGCCGGCCGAGGTTGCGGAACAGGAACAGCGCCAGATCGAATTCGCGCGGCGAGACCTCGGCGCGCACGCCGCCCACTTCCACCGTGCGCGCGGCCGGGTCGACCAGGTAGCTGCCCACGCGGATCAGGTCGCCGTCCTGCTGCGCCTGCGGATACGTGCGGCGCAGCAGCGCGCCCACGCGCGCCACCAGCTCGGCGCGGCGCACCGGCTTGATCATGTAGTCGTCGGCGCCCGCGCCGAGCCCGGCGACGATGTCCTCTTCCAGCGAGCGGCTGGTCAGGAACAGGATGGGCGGGTTGCGCCCGGAATTCTGGCGCACCCAGGTGACCACCTCGAAACCGCTGGTGTCGGGCAGTTGCCAGTCCACCACCAGCAGGTCGAACGCCTTGTCGCGCAGGGCGCGCAGGAAGCTGCCGCCGCTGGCGAAGCATTCGCACTCGTGGCCGGCCGAGACCAGGATCTGCTGGATCAGCTCGGCCTGGCTCTTGTCGTCTTCCACCGAAGCTATTCTCATACTTACCTCTTCATCGCGCCGCCCGCGCCCGCCGCCGCGCCACGCACCGGCACGGGCATGGGCACGACAGGCGGGCGTGGCAAGCAAGCGCAGGCGGGCGCTGGCGCGGCGCCCGCAAGCACGACAGCCCGGCGGGGGCCGGGCACGTGGGGAGAATGGTACCGAAAATCGGGCGGCGGCGCGCCGGTGCCGGCGCGCGGGGCGGCCCTGACCTGTCCTATTGCAGCATGTAGGTCTCGTATTCGAGCCGGTCCAGCTTGCGGTCGAGCAGGTAGATCGCCAGCGCCACCACGACCAGCAGCGACACGGCGAAGCCGTAGCCGTACCAGGCCGGGCCAAGCTGCAGCGTAAGCGAGGTCAGCGCCACGTTGAGGATCACGAACAGCGCGGTCAGCAGCAGCACCTCGCGGCGGCGGTCCAGGTAGAAATAGATGTTCAGCACGCCCAGCAGCACCACCTGGAGACTGGCGCCGATCACATCCACGTACAGCAGCGGCAGGTACAGCTCGGAGATGCCCAGCAGCGCCAGGATGTAGCGCCCCACCACGAACAGCAGCAGCGCGGCGATGGCCTGCACCTTGACGATCTCGTACAGCCCCAGGCGGATGGTCTGCACCATCGTGTTGCGCATGTCCTCGACGTGCTCGAGCGAGCTGCCGCCGCGCACGGCGTTGTAGAACGCATCGTAGTACTCGACGAAATCGGTCTCGATGCGCACCAGGAACACCGCCATGCCGGGAATGATCGCCAGGTAGGCCAGGAACACCGGGATGTCGTAGATGATCGATGCGTGCAGCGGCCCGATCACCTGCTGGCCGGTGGACGGCGCGTACCAGAACATGAACTTGTCGAGCCAGATGCCGAGGTTGTACAGCAGGCCGATGAGCATCAGGCTCGGGTAGGCGTAGCGGCGCTGGAACACCTCGAACGACATGAAGCGCTGGCTGGTGTAGTTGCGGTAGATCAGCACCACCATCGCCGTGAGCAGGCTCAGCTGGCCCGCCACGAAGCCGGACAGCAGCCCTTCCAGGCCGAAGCCGCGCAGCGCCAGCGCGGCCACCACCGTGAAGGTGTAGCCGATCAGGAAGGTCCACACGATGGCCTTGTACTGCTTCATCCCCGACAGGAAGATCACCGCGATCCAGATGTTGCTCATGACCACGAAGCCCGCGATCATCAGCAGCCGGTACAGCACCGACTGCGCCTGGAACGAGAACAGCGCGAAGCCGATGCCGATCGCGCCGGACAGCACCGTCACCAGCAGCGCCACGGCGTGGAAGTTCGACAGCACGAGGTGGTCGCGCTTCTCGAACAGGCGGTCCGAGGTGAAGCGCGTGAAGGCAAGCTGCATCGGCCCGGTCAATATCAGGCTGACCGCGATCAGGTAGGTCACCGACACCTGGAACTGCGTCACCAGGCTGCCCGGCACCACGAACGGCAGGCTCAGCACGCCGATCAGCAGGATGCCGACGATCGACAGCACCCACGGGCCCGAACTGATGATGCCGGCATAGGCATAGGCGCCGAGCATGCCCGACAGGCTGTCCCGCCGCAGCATCTTGCGCAGCTCGAAACCGATCCCCGCCATCTCAGCGACCTCCCTTCATGGGGCAGCCCGCGGCCTGGGCGGCCTTGGCCGGCGAGGCGCCCGCC
>NZ_AQPL01000283.1:0-14947 GCF_000395345.1 Cupriavidus sp. WS
CGAGGCGCCCGCCGGCGCCTGCGCGCCGGACTGCGCCATCAGGCGCGTGTACAGCTCGCGGTAGCTGCCCACCATCATTTCCTGCGTGTAGTAGCGCTCGACGCGGCGGATGCCGGCCTGCTGCGCGGCGTGCCAGGCCTCGGGCGAGCCCAGCAGGTCGAGGGCCTTCTGCGCCAGCGCGGCCGGGTCGGCGATGCGCACCACGTCGCCCGCCGCGCCCAGCGCGGCGTCCTCGCCGGGCAGGCCGAAGATCAGCTGGCGGCACGAGCCCACGTCGGTGGTCACGCACGGCACGCCGGCGGCGAAGCCTTCGAGCACCACCAGCGGCAGCGCCTCGGAGATCGAGCTCAGCACCAGCACGCCCACCTTGGGCAGCAGGTCGTCGATGCGCTGGAAGCCGAGGAACTTGACGCGCTCGCCCAGCCCCAGGCTCTCGGCCAGGCTGCGGCATTCGCGCGCGTATTCCGGGTCCTCGTCCTCGGGGCCGGCGATCCAGCCTTCGGCGTCCGGGTACTGGCGCACCACCGTGAGCATGGCGCGGATGAAGGTCTTGATGTCCTTGATCGGCACCACCCGCCCGATCAGGCACAGCACCGGCGGCACGCCCGGCGCGCGTTTCGCGCGCAGCGCGGACAGGCGCGGCAGGTTGATGCCGTTGGGGATGTTGCGCGTGCGCTCGGCGGCAGCGCCGTCGGTCACCTGGCGCAGGCGGTTGCCTTCGTACAGCGCCACGATGGTGTCGCCCGCGTCATAGCACACGCGGCCGAGCGTCTCGAAGAAGCGCACCCACAGTTCGCGGAAATAGCTGATCTGCGAGATGTCGCGCTCGAACACGTTGCGGTTGTCGCGGATCCACTGGCTCTGGAACAGGTCGATCTTGCGTTCCTTGGTGTAGATGCCGTGCTCGGACACCAGCAGCGGGCGCCCGGTCTGGTAATGCAGCATGGCGCCGAGAAAGCCGGCATAGCCGGTCGACACCGTGTGGTAGACCTTGGCCGGCAGCAGCTTGCCGGCGATGCGCGCAAGCTGCCACAGCGGCTTGTGCATGATGCGCACCGTCCAGAAATAGTCCGTAAACGACGGGTCCGTGCAGTACTGGCGGTACTGGTCGGTGATGGTCTGCCAGGCGTGGCGGCTGTACAGGAAGGCGTCCTCGGAGAGGCTGCCGTCGTCGTCGAGCTCGGGCATCAGCTCGCGGATCAGCTCGCCGGCCTCGGCCTCGCGCCCGGGTTCGCGCAGCACCTCGTGCAGGCGCGCCGAGGCGGCGAAGGTGATCGGGTCGCCCTCGCTGCCGTGCACCAGCGGCGGCGGCGCGAAGTCGTAGAGGAAATGGGTCTCCAGATGCACGACGTTGTCGGGCAGCGCATAGACCATGCCGCCGTAGTCTTCGCGGCGGCTGCCGATGAAGACGATGCCGAAGCGGATCTCCGGGAAGGCGCGGATCATCTGGTTGACCCAGCTCGACACCCCGCCGCTCACGTAGGGAAAGGTCCCTTCGAGCAGCAGGCAGACGTCGGCCGAGTCGGCGCGGGGCAGGGAGGTATCGCTCATGATCGCCAGTAACGCAGCATGGGCCGCACCAGGGGCAGCGGCGATGGACTGTCGAACGACAGCAGGATGGCGCGCACCGCGGCGTAGTCGCGCTCCAGGTAGGCGGCTTCGGCCAGCAGCGGCAGCGTGCGCTCGCGCGCGAAGCCGAGGCGCTCGGCGCGCTCCAGCCATTCGCGCGCCTGCGCGGGCTCGTTGCGGTTCAGCGCCAGGCGGCCGCGCATGTACCACAGGCCGGGCTGGCCGGCGTCCGCCTCCAGCGCGGCGCGGGCGTGATGCTCGACCTGGTCGGCGGTGTAGCGGTAGACGTCGCCCTGCACCAGGTTCTGGTAGATCAGTTCCCAGTACAGGTCGGCCAGGCGCTTGTGGATCTCGGCGCGCTCGGCGTCGTCGCGCGCTTCGTCCAGGCGCGGCAGCTCGGCCAGGATGCGCTGCGTGAGCTGCTTCTCGGCGCCGTCGAGCATGCCGTAGGCCAGCAGCCGCACGTCGTCGGCGCTGTCGGCCAGCAGGTCGCGCAGCACCGGGCTGGAAGTACGCGCCGGCATCGACTGCATGGCCACCAGCGCGGTCATGCGCTCGGGCAGCGGCGCGCGCGTGTTGCCGAGCTGCGCGCGCAGGCGGGCGCCGCCGCCGTGCGTGACGCGCGAGATCAGGTGGGTCACGAACACCGGCAGGCCGACCATGCCGATGCCGCCCGCGGCGCGGCGCGCCGGCAGCAGGCGCGCGATCAGCAGGCTGCCCGCGCAGACGATGCTGCCGGCCAGCGGCACCAGGAAGCAGAACGCGAACAGGTAGCCGTAGGTCCACGCGAACGGCACGCGGAAGCGCCGCGGCAGCAGCCGCCACAGCACCATCGCGATCATCGCGGCGGACAGCGCCTGCGCGCCCAGGAAGGCGAGCAGCAGCGCGCTGCTGTTGCCCGCGCGCGCAAGCAGCGCCAGGGCGGCGATTTGCGCGGCGATGCCGCCGATGCCGAGCTTACCCACGGCCGGCCTCGCTCAGCGCGATCGGCACCGGCACCGGCGCCGGCTGCACGTCCACGTGGCAGCGGTGCAGCAGCCGCACCAGCGGCTCCACCGGCGCGCTGGCGGGCACCGCCAGCGTATGCACGCCGATGCGCGCGGCCTCGAAGTCGGTGCCGAACTGGGCGCGCAGCATGTCCTCGATGCGCACCAGGTAGGCCGAGGCCGCCTCGCTGCCGGACAGCGGCATCAGCGTGAGCAGCGCGCGCTGGTGCGCGCTGGTCAGCGGCCACGCCACGTCGAGCGCGCGGCGGCTGCGGATGACCTGCTCGAACAGCGCGTCGCGCGATTCGTCCAGGTCGAACACCAGCGCCACCACCGTGCTTTCGATGCCGCTGTCGCGGCGCAGGCGCGACAGGCGCGCGTAGTCCAGCGCGAAATCGTACGGCACGCCCGGGATCGCGGCCTCGATGGCGCGCGTGGAGGCGGCATGCTCGATGCCGTCGGCGTAATAGCCCATCAGCACCATGAGCAGCTGCAGGTTCTCATAGTTGAGCGACAGGAACGGCATGCGCTCGACCACCAGCAGGCCGACCAGCTTGTCGGCGCCGGACAGCACGGGCGCGACCGCCAGGTAGCGCGTGGGCGGATGGTCGGGCACGTGGCCCGCCGGGCCGCTGGTCTGCAGGTGCGCGAGCTGGCGCGTCTCCAGGCAGTGGCGCACCAGCGCGTCGTCGGCATCGAACTCGAAGTTCGGGCCGATCCGCGCCGACGCCTCGCCGGCCACGGTGTCGCCATGCACCGCGTAGAGCGCGGCCGCCTCGAGCTGGCAGGCCTGCGCCACCACCGGCAGCATCGCGCGCGCGCCGACCAGTTCGCCGCCGCCGGCGCTGCCGTTCTCGAGCGACACCGCGCGCATCTGCGAGAGCGTGTCGCGCAGCGTGGTGGGCTTGGCCAGCAGGTCGTTTTCCAGCCGCGCGTGCGACACGCGCAGCAGGTAGTGGTTCTTGGTGAGCGCGGCCAGGCGTTCTTCCAGGTAGCGGTTGACCGCGCGCGCGCGCGCCAGCCGCGTGCCCCACACGTCGCCGAACTGGCCGGCCACCAGCACCATCAGCAGGCCGCCGAGGAAGAACAGGCGCGGAAACTCGCCCGGCTGCGCGCCGGTCTGGTGGAAGAAGAACCAGCCGCCGAGCATCATCAGCACGCTGCCCACGCCGATCAGCGTGCCGTAGCGCAGCGCCAGGATCATCGGCAGCAGCCAGGCCCAGGGAAAGCCCAGGCCGAGCAGCAGCGGATTACCGGGCAGCACCAGATAGGCCAGCCCCATCGCCAGGATCATGGTCACCACCAGCTCGACCAGCGATACCGGTCCGCTCGTGGCCGGCGCGATCAGCCGCAGATAGCGGCCGCCCGCGCCAATGCCCTGTCCTTCCCGTATCTTGTCGGCTGTCTTGGCCACGATCACACCCTCCTCCGGCTCAACCCTGGCGCAGCGGCGCCAGCAGGCGGCGCAGCAGCTTCTGCGCCGTGCCGGACAGCGATTCGCGGCTCCAGCCGCTGTCGCTGCCGGTGGCGGACCACACCACTTCGCCGGTGCTCACGTCCAGCAGCTGCAGCGAGATGCCCACCGCCGGCTCGCCGTCCACGCCGACCTTGTAGCGCCATTCCTGCACCGCGCCGGTCAGCGCGTAGCGCAGCTTCTGCGTGCGCGCCCATTCCAGCGCCTTGCCCACCGATTCGCGCTCGGCCGGCTCGAACAGCGTTTCCGGGTTCAGGCTGGCCGGATAGCGGCGCACGTTGGTGACGCCGCCGGTCTTGAGCAGGCTCTCGGCGATGGCCTCGGCGCGCAGGCCGGCCTGCGGCGTCTCGGTGTAGTTGACGATCGGCAGCACCGCCAGCGCTTCGCCGGCGCTCAGCGCGGGCGCGCGGCCCACGTCCGTGACCGCGCAGCCGGCCAGCCACAGGGCCGCGCCCAGCGCACCGCACCAGCCCAGCAGGCGTGCCGCGCGACGCGGCGTCTTGCTCGTTGTTTCCATGACGCTTCTCCCCTTCTCGATTGAATCCGATTTCATGCGATGGACCGGCACGCCGTGCCGGGCCGGATCAAAAAAGCCATTTGTAACGCACCCCCACTTCGGTCAGCGGCGTGCCGCCGTTGCGCGCGGCGGTTTCGTGCTGCAAGTACATGGACAGGTGATCGTTGCCGAGGACCGTGCCCGCGATGCCCAGTTGCGCGCGGAAGTTCTGCCCCGCGCGGGTGTCGTGCAGCAGGCCGAGCTCGGCGAACGGCCGCCACTTGTGCGTGTAGTCGTCGAGCAGCTCGGTGCCGAAGCCGAAGGTCACGCCGGCCTGCGTGAAGCCTTGCGGCATGTAGAACGCCGGCGTGGCTTCGTCGTCGGTGGGCACCAGCGTGGCCAGCTTGCCGCTGAGCGTGCCGCTGCGCGTGTTGTAGCGGGCATGGGTGCCCACCAGCCGCACGGTGTAGTCGGGGTAGGCGGTGCGGATGCGGTAGCCGAGCTCGAAGTCGTACACCATGCCGTTGCCCAGCGACGAGCCGTCCTGGCCGCGGAAGCGGTTGTACTCGACGCGCGCGCCGGCGAACTCGCGCAGGCTGAAGTTCCAGGTCGCGCCCAGGCCGAGCACGTCCTTGGCGCCGCCCACGCGCAGCGCCGCCGATTCGTCGGCGCTCTGGTTCAGGCCCGCCTCGGTGGTGAAGCTCAGGCGGCTGTCCTCGCGCCACTCGCCGGTGAAGCGCGCGGTGGTCATGCTGTCGAGGCCGTCGCGGCGCCCCACCGCGAGGCGCCAGCGCTTGTGCTGGTCGCGGTAGCCCAGCGACAGCTCGCCGCGCTGGTCCGAGCCCGGCACGCCGGTGAGCTGGGTCTGGTCGGTGCTGTGCTGGCTGCGCCAGACGCCGCGCAGGTTGAGGTCGTAGCCGTCCCACAGGCGCACGCCGCCGGCCAGGCTGTAGTTGAAATAGGCCAGCGGGCTCTGGCGCTGGTAGGTCACGCGCGGCTCGATGGCCTGCGCGTTGAACAGCAGCGACTCCTGCACCGTTTCCTGCAGGCTGTCGTCGGTACGGGCGACGTCCTGCGTCTCGAAGGCCTGCGTCTGCGCCGCGCCGAGGCGGTCGAGCTGCATGTTGGCCTCGATCTGGTTGTCCACCGGCACGCGGCCGGCCTGGCGCTCCAGCACGCGGTCGAGCGCGTTCAGGTCGCCGCCGGCCAGCGCCAGCGTGACCTCGGCATAGGCCGGGCGCAGCAACTGGCGCGCGTACTGGCGCGCCAGCCAGGCGCGCGCGAGCGCGTTGGATTCGTTCGACAACGCCCACGCCAGCGCCACTTCCCTGGCGGCGGCGGAGACCACCGCCTGCTGGCGCGCCTCGCGCTGCGCCATGTCCTGCGGCAGCTTGAGCGCCAGCGGCGGCAGGCCCGGGATCTCGCCCAGGCGCGACTTCGGCGCGACCGGGCCGCTCCAGTCGGCGGCGCGGCTGCCGGCCATCACGGTGCGGTCGGCGCGCAGCATCTCCATCACCAGCCGCCGCGAGACGTCGCCCGAGGCGAAGATCTGGCCCAGCGCCACGGTCTGGCGCTGCAGCTCGGCCGGGGCCGGGCCGCCTTGCTCGTCTTCTTCCTCGGCGGCCGGGCCGAACGCGCGCGGGTCGGAGGCGCGGCGGCCTTCCGGGGTCTTGTCGCTGTGCAGGTCGATCCAGGCCTGGCGGCGCAGGCGCCAGCCGGTGTCGGTCTGGCCGATGGCGTCGTAGGCGTCGGCGGCCAGGCCCAGCCAGAGCGGGTCGGCGCTCTTGCCGCTGGCCATCTTGCGCAGGTAGTGCAGCGAGCTGCGGCCGTCCTGGAAGCGCATGCTGCCGGCGGCGAAGGCGCCCCACAGGTCGGGGTTGCCTTCGGCCTCGCCCTGCAGGCGCTGCATCATGGCGCGCACCTCGGTGTCGGAGCCCAGGTCCACCAGCGACCACATCAGCGCGGCCAGCGTCTCGCTGCCGGCGTCGGGCAGCGCGGCGGCGCGGCGCAGGTCGGCCAGCGCCCGCTCGCGCTCGCCGCGCGCGCGCAGGTACTCGGCGCGCATGGCGAGGAAGCGGCTGGCCTGCTCGGCCTGCCGCAGCTGCGCCGGCGTCATCGCCTGCAGCAGGCTGGCGACGCGGCCGTAGGCGCGCGCGCGGGTGTAGTAGTTGATGGCGAGCTCGAGCGACTCGAGCTTGCCGCCCTTGCGCCAGCCGGCTTCGGCGATGCGCCCGGCATCGATGGGCGAGCTGTCGTAGAAGTCGATCAGGTTGGAGAAGTCCGATTCCTCGGTGTCGCGCACCTCGGCCAGGCAGTCGTTGCGCCCGGCGCCGGGCGGCATCTTCAGGCAGTGGTCGTCGTGCGTCTCGGCCATCGCCAGCATCAGTTGCCGGTAGCCTTGCTCGAGCAGGTCGTCGCGCTGGTTCAGGCGCGCCAGCTCGGTCAGCGTGCGCCAGAACTCGATGTCGGCCGGACCGGCCTTCTTCATTGACGGCACCATCGCCTGCAGCGCTTCGCGCAGCGCGCCGCGCACGTAGAGCAGGTTGGCCTGCTTGAGCGCGTATTGCGGGCGCGGGCCGAAGCGCGTCTGCAGCGCCGTGTACAGCTCGAAGGCGCGCGCGTCCTTGCCGGCGCGCTCGGCCAGCTCGGCCTGGCGCTCCATCGCCGGGCGCGCGTTGGGGCCCTGGCTAAGGCCCTGCAGGAACGCCATCGCGTCCTCGGGCTCGCCGAGCCGCTCGTAGGTGGCGACCACCTCGTCGATGGTGGCGAGGTCGCCGTTGCCGGCGCGGTGGCGCAGCGCGGCCAGGTAGGCGCGGTCGTCGTTGAGGGCCGGCGCCAGGCGCAGCACCGCCTTCCACGCGGCCTCGTCGTTGCTGGCCTGGGCGTATTCGAGCCAGCTCTGCAGCGCGACCGCGGGCTGGCGGTTCCATTCGGCCACCTGGGCCAGGCGCTCGCGCCAGCGCGCGGAGCCCGGCAGGCGCTTGACCGCGGTCTCGGCCACGCGCTGGGCATCGTTCAGCTTGCCGGCGGACAGGAACACCTGGAACGCGAGTTCGTAGTCGTCCGCGTTGAAGGCGCGGTCGGCCGCGGCGGGATCGGTGGCGGCGGCAGCGGCGGCAGCGGCGGGCGCGGCGGCGGGCGCCGATGCCGCGGCGGCGCCCGGCGTATCGGCCACGCGGCGCAGATGCGGCATGCCGTCCTCGCCCATCGCGCGGCGCAGCGCCAGCCCGCGCGGGCCGTCGAGGAACACCACGCCCTGCGCGGCCCACGGCTGCGTGGCGGCGATGCGCCGCACTTCGGCGCGCCGGAGCTCGGCGCGCGGCGCGGCCGGCAGGCCCTGCACGCTGGGTGGCTGGCGCAGCAGGCGCTCGACATAGCGCGCGGCCTGTTCGGGCCGGTTGGCGGCCAGCGCCAGCCGGGTCAGGTAGCGCAGGACTTCGGCGTTGTCGAGCAGCTTGCCGCCGCGCTGCTCGGCCTGGGCCAGCGCCTGGTCCAGCAGGTTGCCGGACTGCAGCGTCTTGAGGCCGGCCAGGAACAGCCGGCGCTGCTCGGCCGGGTCGGTGGCGCGCGCCTGCGCGCTGAACAGCGCTTCGGCGGCCTGCTGGTAGTCGCCGCCGGCCAGCGCGGCCGAGGCGGCCTGCGCGTTCCACAGCTCGGCGCGGGCCGGGTCGCTCTTGGCCAGCGCGCGGTAGAACGCCTGCGCCGGCTTGAGCGCGTTGACCGCGCGCGCGGTGGTGGCGAGGTCTTCGAGGTCGCCGCGCGACCACGGCATCGGCACGGCCTGGTCGAGCAGGCCGGCGAGGCGGTCCACGTACAGCTTGCGCTCGGGCGTGTCCGGCTGCGCGGCGAACGCGCGCTGCTGCATGATCTCGATGCGGGTGCGCAGCACCTGGCCGGGCAGGTCGGCGTCGGCGGGGTTGCGCACCGGGCCCTGGCGCGCCGCGTTGTAGCGTGCCTCGAGGCGGCCGAGCATGCTTTCGGCCTCGTCCAGGCGGCCGGTGCGCGCGTACTGCTCGGCCAGCACGGCCATGAAGCCGCTGTCGTCGGGCGAGGCGCGCCACCAGGCTTCCAGGTAGGCCATGCTCAGCCCGTCGACCGCGCGGCCTTCGCCGAGCAGGCGCTCGCGCAGGGTCTCGCGCGGGAACATCAGCGCCAAGCCGATCCCCACCATCGCGGTGAAGGTCAGCACGAACGCAGGCGGCAGCAGCCGCTCGCGCTCAGGCCGCGCAGGTGATTTCGACACTTTGCTTGGCATTGTTCGGATCGGGAACGGGAGTGGTATCGATACGCAGCGTGCCGCGCTCGCGCACGCCCTGTACCGCCTTGCCATCGATGGCGACCCGGCAGCGCTCGGCGCCGGCGAGACGGAAGAAGGGCTTGGTGTAGCCGCTGAACTCGAAGCGGATGTGCTGCGCGCCGTCCTGGACGCCGCGCTGCCAGCCGCGCACGAAGCCGCTGGCCTCGACGATCTGCGGCACCGCCGGCGCCTGGGCCGCGCCGTCGCGCATCACGATGCGCGAGTCGCCATCGGCCAGGTGCACGTAGACGCCGCCGCCGGGCGCCGGCGAGGTGCCGGTCACGTTCAGCGAGGCGGCCACGTCGGGCACGCCGGCGCCGGTCCAGCGCACGTTGCGCAGGTTGCCGTCGCCGCGCACGATCCAGGCGCCGGGCTGGCCGCCGCTGTCGCCGCCGACCTCGCGCGCCACCGCCATGCCTTGCCAGTCGATCACCTTGCGCACGTAGTCACTGGCGTGCACCGGCATCAGCGGCTGGCTCAGCACGTAGTCGTAGACCTTGTGCAGCGCCTTGAGCGAGGCGGCCTTGGTGCCGGAATAATTGTGGTAGTAGATGTTGACCGACTTGAAGCGGTACGGCCGGTCGGTCAGCTCGTAGGTCTCGATCACGCGCTCGAAGCCGTAGAACGGGCCGTGCCACAGGTTGGTGTAGATGTTCTCGTTCTGGTTGGGCGCGAACACCTGGAAGGTGCCGTCGCCCTTGTTCACGCCGAGCGGCGAGATCGCGGTCCAGGTCGGGTTGCTGCGCGTGATGAGCGTGTCGCCGCCGTTCATGTTGAGCACGCCGGCCTGGTCGGCCAGCTTGATGGCTTCGGCCGGCGCCTGGCAGTCGCCCGACCATAGCAGCATGCTGACCGGCTTGTTGGCGGGCGCCAGCGTGCGGTTGATATAGTCGATCGAGCCGCCGATCTCGCGCCGCAGATCCATCTGGTAGCCGGGAATGGCGAGGTGGTAGTCGTCGTCGCCTTCGGTCGGGTTCTGCGCGTGCGTGCCGTTGGGCACGGTGCGGCCCCAGTCGAACGGGTGCGAGAAGGTGTGGCTGGCCACCTCCACGTAGGGCTGCGCGAAGACCTTGCGCGCGATCGGCTCGAGCTGCGCGGTCAGCTTGGGGTACATGCCGTCGCTGGAGACCTCGCCCTGGATGATGGACATCGTCATCGGCAGGCGGTAGTGGTCCCAGATCTCGCGGAACAGCACCTCGCCGGAGAAGCCGCCGCCGGGGATCTCGGCGCGCGAGGCGAAGCCGTCGCCGTCGACGTGGATGGTCAGCAGGCGGCGCCCGTTCTCGGTGGTCACGTCCGGCACCGGCATGGACGGCAGGCGCAGCGCGGCGCGCAGGAAGTCCAGCGGCTGCACCACCCAGCGGTCCTGGTCGTTGACGCTCTGGCGCACCGCGTACGGGCCCATCACGTAGCCGCCCCAGGGCGTGATCGCGGCCGCGTCGTAGGTCAGCGTGCCCGAGCGCAGGCGCAGCAGCGAGCGGAAGCCCGGGCCGGCGCCCACCTGCACGGGGGCGGCCCGGGTGCGGTCCGGCGCCACCGGCATCTCGAAGCCCATCATCGGGTCCTTCGACACGATCTCGGCGGTCTTGCCGATCTTGCCCTTGACCGCCTCGAGCTGCAGCGACGACGCCAGCGAGCCGCCGATGCGCGCGCCGAAGTCGTTCAGGAACGCCACCGGGATGCCCTGGCCGATGTTGCGCTGGACCCAGCTGAACAGGCGGCCCGGCTCGGCGCGCACGTTGCCGTCCATCCACACCACCACGCCGGCGTAGCGGTCCGGGCCGATCTCCGGCAGCGGCTCGCTGGCCTCGGCGAAATCGACGCGGTAGCCGAGGTAGTTCAGCGGCATGGAGACGAAGCGCACGCCGGCGGAATCGTCGATCGACACGCCGGGCTCGCGGTCCTGCACCACCAGCACGCGGCGCGGCATGACCTCGATGCTGCCGATGCCGACCGTCTGCAGGCCGGGATCGGCCACATAAGGAATGATGTCCTGCGCGCGGATGCGCGCCGCGGTGTCGCGCGCGCACTGGCGCTCGGCCGGCGGGCAGTAGTCGATCGAGATCACCGGCAGGCGGTACTGCTCGCGGATGGTGCGGGCCTGGCCGAGCAGCCACGCGCGGTCGGCGTCGCTGACTTCGGTGTAGCGCTTGTTGCCCTGGTCCCAGCCGCGGTACAGCGATTCGAACGCGACCGCGTAGGCGAGCTGGTTGACCTGCGGCAGGATCTCGAAGCCGCGGTTGAAGATCAGCCGGGCGTCCGGGTAGCGCGCCTTGATGGCGCGGATCACGGCGACCATGCCGGCTTCCTGCCGCGCGCGCTCGGCGTCGGTCTTGGCCACCAGCTGGTAGGAATCGAGCGTGTCGAGGAAGAAGCCGCGATAGCCGCGCTCCCACAGCGGCGCGATCACCTTGTCGACGTAGAAGGCGGGCCAGCCCGGCGCGGCCTGGTCGACCACGCGGGCGCCCCAGGCATCGTTGTTGCCGGTCAGCCAGGCCTTGGGCATGTCCTTGAGGTAGGGGCGCGACGGCTCGACCTCGCCCACGCTGACGTAGGCGAACCAGGCGGTCTTCGGCGTGGCGGCGCGGCGCGGATCGAAGCCGCTGTCGGGCTCGACCACGGCGATGTCGAATGCCTGCAAGGCATCCACGGGAGGCTTGCTGCCGTAGTGGAAGGCGATGTTGGGCGGACGCACACCGGCCGGTGCGGGCGCCTGCGCCTGCGCCGGGCAGCACCAGGCGGCAAGCAGCGCCAGCAATGAGGCCAGCAGCGGCGCCAGCAACGCACCCAGCCTGACCCTGGTCATGATCGTATCCCGGCGGCCTCTTCGCACGGCCGGCACACGACGCAGGACGCCGTCCAATCGCAACAATTTCACTTGTTGGCCCCTTTTTTTTTGGCTTTTTTATTCCCGTCCTGGAGCCGCTCGCCTCGTCTGCTCTGAGCGCCGCGCTGCGGCGCCGGAAAGGCGATGCGTTCCAGGCATGGCTTGCTTACGTCTACTGCGCCCGCGCTGTCCGGCGTCGGCCGGTCAGTCCCTTTCGCGGTCATACCGAAGTGCAGATTTAAGCACTACGGTCGCAAATTCTGAGGCATGCCGATGGTCATGCCTATAAGCATTTCGGACTAGGGATTTCGCACGATGGGCGAATGCAGTCCCTTGTCACATCCGGCGACGATTCCGTGCGCGCGGCCGCAATCCGTTGATGGAACAGGGCATGCCGGCATCCGGCGCCTGTCTCCCGAGGTCGGCGATAGCGACTTTCGCATCACCGTGCCGTGTCGATACTTTCTGCATTTTTGTTGTTTTTGGGCAGCGACAACCATAGCACAGAGCCGTTCCGCCGAACGTCGGAATGGACGATAAACGACAGATGAAATACGACCCGCGAAATGGGCGGCACCCGGGAAAACCTCCACCCAGGCCGCGCCGGCAGCATCGGGAAAGGAATGGTAAGTCACCCGTTTCAAACCCAATGTCAACAATTGTCATACCTTGTTACGACATAGCTCTTACAGGTCGGCACTGTGTAGAATTTTCTCAAACAAGAAAACGACTTCATGGCGGCCCATCGCGGCCATATCGCACCGGACCCGCTCCGGCCACGCGCCGCCACTCTCGGGAATATCCCTGGCCAGGTCACGGCGCGGACGAGCCGCGCGCGGACACGCATGGCCATCTTCGAAGGCAAACTCCGGCGCATCGCCGATGCGCCGCATTCCGTGGGAATCTCATGCCGTCTGATGAGAGCGCTGCCGTCATGGCGCTGCTGGTCCTGTTTACCGCCGTGCAATGCATCCTGGCAGCGCTGATGCTGGCCCTGCGCCGCAGCGCCGCGGGCCGTGCCTGGGGCGTGGGCCTGGCGCTGGCCTGCGCCGCCGGCCTGCTGGTGGCCGACGGGCCCGGCGAGCCGGCCTGGCCCCTGCTGCTGGCGCCGGCATTGGGGCTGGCCGCCCAGTTGCTGATCCACCGCGGCATCGTGATGGCCGACGGCCGCCGCGCGGCCACGCCGGGCGCCGCGAGCGCCGCCGCGGCCGCCATGCTGGCGGTGCTGGGCGCCGCCGCGCTGGGCGAAGGCAGCCGCCCGGCCGCGGCCGCGGGCTACGCGGCGGCGGCCGTCTGCGCCGCCTTCACGCTGGCCTGGCTGCTGCCGCGGCCGCAGGCGCCGGGCCGCCGCGCGCGCCCGCTGGTGCTGGCCGCCTGCGCGCTGCAGTGCCTGGCGCAATGCTGCGGGCTCTACGCGGTGTGGGGCGTGAGCGCCGCCGTGGCCGCCAGCCATGCCGAAGCGCTGCTGCTGCTGCGCCTGCTGCCGTCGTTCGTGGCGATCCTCGCGGGCCTGGCCGCCTTCACCGTGATGACGATGGAAGCTATGCTCGCCGCGCAGGAACGGCAGGCCCGGCTCGACGCCCTCACCGGCCTGCTCAACCGCGGCGCCGTCGACGGCGCGGCCCGGGTGCTGGCGGCCGAGTACGCGCGCCACGGCCACCCGCTGAGCTGCCTGGTGATCGACGTCGACCGCTTCAAGCGCATCAACGACAGCAGCGGGCACCGCGCCGGCGATCTCATCCTGCGACAGATCGCCGCAGTGGTGGAGGGCGAGCACCGCGCCACCGACGTGGCCGGGCGCTACGGCGGCGAGGAATTCTGCGTGCTGTGCCCGCATACCGCCGAGGCCGACGCGCTCCTGCTGGCCAACCGCATCCTGCGCGGCATCCGCGCCATCGCGCTGCCGCCGGAGATGGGCGGCTTCGCCAGCGCCAGCATCGGCGTCGCCGAGATGCGCGGCGGCGCGGGTGGCGGCCCGGGCGGCGGCGCGGCGGCCTGGGACCGCCTGTTCGGCAGCGCCGACCGCGCCCTGTACGAGGCCAAGCGGCGCGGCCGCGGCCGCGTGGTGAGCGCGTCCTCGCTGGAGGCCCGGGCGCCGGGCGCGGGGCGCGAGCTGCGCCTGCCGGCGTGCGCCGAAGCCTGTCATTGAGCGGGGTCAGGCGAAGCCGCCGGCGCCGCGCGGAAATCGTGATGCCGGCGCGGTGGCCGGCTAGAATCCTCCCGTGCATGCATGGGCGGGCCCGCGCGCAGGTCCGCATCGAAACCATCCCTGGAGATCTCTGAATGAAGGCCGACAACATCCTGCAGACCATTGGCAACACGCCGCACATCCGCATCCAGCGCCTGTTCGGCACGACGCACCAGGTCTGGATCAAGTCCGAGCGCGCCAACCCCGGCGGGTCGATCAAGGACCGCATCGCGCTCTCGATGGTGGAGGCGGCCGAGCGGTCCGGCGTGCTCAAGCCCGGCGGCACCATCATCGAGCCGACCTCCGGCAATACCGGCATCGGGCTGGCGATGGTGGCCGCGGTCAAGGGCTACAAGCTGGTGCTGGTGATGCCCGACAGCATGTCGGTGGAGCGCCGCCGCCTGATGCTGGCCTACGGCGCCACCTTCGACCTGACGCCGCGCGAAAAGGGCATGAAGGGCGCAATCGCCCGCGCCGAGGAACTGGTGGCGGCCACGCCGGGCGCCTGGATGCCGCAGCAGTTCGAGAATCCGGCCAACGTCGAGATCCACGAGACCACCACCGCGCAGGAAATCCTCGCCGATTTCCCGCAGGGCATCGACGCGCTGATCACCGGCGTGGGCACCGGCGGCCACATCACCGGCTGCGCGCGCGTGCTCAAGCAGAAATGGCCGCAACTGAAGGTCTTCGCGGTGGAACCGGTGGCTTCGCCGGTGATCTCCGGCGGCGCGCCCGCGCCACACCCGATCCAGGGCATCGGCGCCGGCTTCATCCCGCGCAACCTCGACACCACGCTGCTCGACGGCGTGATCCAGGTCGACGCCGAGCCGGCGCGCGAGATGGCGCGCCGCGCCGCGCGCGAAGAAGGCATGCTGGTGGGGATTTCCTCGGGCGCCACGCTGGCCGCCATCGCGCAGAAGCTGCCCGACCTGCCGGCCGGCGCCACCGTGCTCGGCTTCAACTACGACACCGGCGAGCGCTACCTGACGGTGGAAGGTTTCCTGCCGGCCTGAGCGGAATCATGCGCGCGCGGCGCGCGGTGAACCATACTAAAAGGGACCCGGCCTTGCGCCGACCACCATGACAAGCGGCCTGTCCGCGGCCCGCCGG
>NZ_AQPL01000284.1:0-4724 GCF_000395345.1 Cupriavidus sp. WS
CTGTCCGCGGCCCGCCGGCCGCGGACAGGCCGGAACAAGGAGCAGAGATGACCATTCCCAGTTATGAAGTCGCCCGGCTCGCATCGCTCGCGGTGCGCCTGGCCCTGTCCTCGGGGCTGACGCACGAAGAGATGCAGGCCGCGCTCAGCCTCGCGGCCACGATGATCGAGCAGGACGAAGACGCCACCCCCGGCGGCGGCACGGCGGCCAAGGCCGCCCACACCAAAGTGACGCGCACGATTCACTGACGCCGCGTGGCGCGCCCTGTCCCTTACGCCAGCGCGCCCGCCCAGTAGAGTTCCGCCGCCGCCAGCACCGCACGCATCTGCGTGGTGTGAGCCAGGCGGAAGGCATCGTCGTAGACGGTCTGGTCCGGGAACTCCGTGACCAGCATGAACGGCACCGTGGAGCGGTGATCCTCCACGATCATGCACGGAATGCCGTTGATCACCGGGAATGGCACCGCGCCCGCATGCGCGCCCCAGGTGGCAAGCTGCCGCGCGTTGAACGCGGCCAGTTCCGGCGAGGCGGCCAGCGCCGCCGTCAGCGCCTGCATGAACGCCAGCGCCTTGTCCTCGACCCCGCCGTGATGGCGCAGGATCAGGAAAAATCCCTTGGGAATGGTCCAGGTCTCGAAGCCCGGCGGCACGTAGCCGGTAAGCGGGCGCGTCCACTCGTGGGCGGGATAACCGTGCAGGCTCATGTGCAGCCCGGCGCCGGTGCGCTCGGCCGCCTCCAGCCGCGCCGCCTTTTCGCCGAACGGCGCCGCGGTGCGCGCCTCGAGGTCGTCGCCCAGCGCGGTGTAGCGCGCGGCATGCGACATGTGGCGCGGATTGTCCTCGCGCAGCCGCGTGTGCAGCGCCGCGCCGTCCGGGTTCTCCAGCGCGATCACGGCGAAGTTGGCCTGCGGGCGCTGCCGCAGCGCGTGCGCCGCGCGCAGCGCGCCGACCACGCCGGAACTCTCGTTGGCATGCTGCCCGCCCGAGATCACCAGCCCGGGCAGCGCGCCTTCGATATGCGTGCCGTGGACCACGCGCCCTTGCGTGGACATCGCGCTGAAGCGCGTGCCGCCGAGCGCCGCCATTTCGGTGGCGGCCTCCTCGGGCGTGAGCGGGCGCGCCAGCGCGGCCAGCGCCGCCGCGGACAGCGGCGCGGCGCCGGCGGCAGCCGCCGGCCGCGGGTGCGGCAGCACCTCCACGCGCACGTGCGTGGCGCCCTCGCTGGCGCCCGCATGCACGTCCGGCACGATCTGGCCCGGCTGCAGGGTGCGGTCCCCGCGCGGCAGGCCGGCGCGGTCCTGGAAATATTCCAGCACGGAAAAATACAGGTCCTCGTGCAGCGCTTCGCGCGTGCTGATGCATTCGTCCTGGTAGGCCAGCCGGCGCTCGATGCCGCCGGTGCCGATGGCGATGCGCAGCACGTCGAAATACGGCGCGCGCCCGCCCCAGCCGTGCGCGCGGATCGCGTCCATCGCCGCGGCGAAGGCCAGTTCGTATTCGGTGGCCAGCGGCCCGTCCTCGACCAGCGCCTCGCCCTGCCACAGGCGCAGCCATCCGCACGGCGCGCCCGAGGCCGCGAGCGGCACGAACACGCGGCGGGCCTCGCCGCCGGCTTCGACCACGTAGTGCGCGTCGGCATCGCCATCGGCCAGGCGCAGGGCGCCCTCGGGCAGCAGGCCGGCCAGCGGATAAGCCTCCAGGCGGAAGCGCTGCGCCTCCTTGTCCGTGGCGGCCGCGGGCAGGCGCACCGTCACGCCGTGGGCGGCGCGCTGCGCCACATCCACCTCACCGGGAAAATCGTCGAGGAAAAAATGCACCAGCGGCTTGTACGCGCTGCGGATCTCCGCCCGCACGCCGGCGGCGGCCAGCCGCCGCTCGGCCGCGCGGCGCGCGTCGGCATCCTCGAACACCCACGCCTGGGCGCGCGCGCCGGGCATGGCCGCGAGGCGTTCGACCAGGGTATCGAGGGTGCGGGCAAAGGTGGCGTCGAGCAGGGTCGTCATGGCGTGGCCGGAGCGTGAGCGGATGGATGCGGAATGCGGCGTGCCGGCGGCGGCAGGCCGGCGGCACGAGCGGCCATTATAGGGAAGGCGACCGGAACACGCCGGGCGGCGCCAGGCAGCGCCGGCGCGCCCCGGCGGCACCCGCGGCCGTGCACATTTCCTTACAACCCGGACACACAGCGGTGCTGCGCGGTGGCTAAGCTGCACCGTTGTGCAAGCGCCGTCTTGCCTGTCTGAAGGAAGTCGCATGAATGACACCCGAGCACAGCCGCCGTCATGGCGCCCGGCAGCGCTGCCCGCGCGCCGCCGCGCCACCCCTGCCGCACCGCGCGCAGCCCTTGCGGCGCCGCGGCGGCAGCCCCGATGAAGTGGACCACCATCGTGCTGGTCCTGCTGGGATGGCTGGGCGCCTGCGCGGCGGCGGGATGGCTGCTGATGGCCTGCTCCAGCCTGCTCGCGCGATGACGGCCCGCGCCGGCGGCCATGCGGCCCGCGCCCCGCGCGCGCGCCCGGCCGGGGCGGATCCGGCCCGCGCGGCCGTCCATTTCGTAACCGGGTATTTCAGCCGTCCCGCCGGGACCCGCGCCACGCGCACCACGCGCCCGCACACCTGACCAACGCCGGCCCGTTCGCGCCAGGCAAGGAGAAACCATGTACGACCACGCCACCGCACTCGAGCGCCCGTGCGCCGCCTCCCATGCGGGCCACGCCGCCCATGCCGCCACCGAGGTGATGATGTCCGATATCGGCCCGCTCAAGCTGTGCCGCAACTGCGGCGAATACTGGCCCGCCGACGGCGAGTTCTTCTCGCGCGACGGGCGCCGCCGCGGCGGCCTCGAGCACGTCTGCAAGGCCTGCCGCAAGGAACAGCGCGTGGCGCGCTGACGCGGCACGGCCACCGGCCGCGCGGGCGCGCCGCGTCCATCCGCCATCGGGATGGCACCCGCGCGCGCTTGGTTCGCTGCCCCACATACCCGCCGGCCCCCCGCGCCGGAAACGGCACCGCCGCCTTTGCCTGGCGCGCGCACGCGACTTACCATGCAGGAACACGCCCGGCGACAGGGCGAAGACAGAGAGAAATCTGCGGTAAGGCGGGGACACTTTGGCGAACTATCTGGAAGAGTACTGCTCGCGCATCCGGCGCGGGTCGGCGGCGTCCGTGATCGACAAGCCGGTACTGGTTGATCGCGATCGCTTTTATGTCATGCGCTACGTGCCGTTCGAGCACACGCACGCGGACGCGCGGCTGGCGCTGGTGAGCACCACGCCCGGCCACACCCACGTGCAGCTCGCCGCGGAACTGACCGAGCGCCTGCTGCAGCGGCACGCGCCCGGGCGCGCCATCCAGCGCGAGAACAAGCGCCAGGTGGAGCTGGGCGGGCGGCTGGTGCGGCCCAACCTGATCCGCATGCTGGACCATTTCGGCATCCCGCAGCTGGTGGGCCTGCCGAACGCGGCTTCGCTGTGGGGCGACGGCTTCGCGCGGCTGCAGCCGCTGGCCCTGCTGCCCTACGCCACCACGCGGCGCGGCCTGGCCTACGACGGCGACCTCGAGGAACTGATGGCGGTGCCGATGCTGCGCAACGTGTTCGAGGCGCTGTTCCTCGAGCGGCTCGCCCAGGCCGGCGGCGAAGTCCTGTACGTGGCGCTGGGCCGCACCGCGTGGGCCGCGCTGGGCCATGCCGTCGACACCGGCCTGCTGCAGCGGCGCCAGTTGCTCGGCATGCTGCCGGTGCCCGCGCGCGCCGGCAGCATGGTCAAGTATTTCCTGCGGCAGGTCGGCGCCGAAGCGCTCTCGCCGCGCGACCCGGTGCGCCACCGCACCGCCTGGCTCGACGCCGCGCATGCCGAGATGACCCTCGGCGTGCGGCGCCAGCGGCAACGCCAGAGCGCCAACGAGCCCGGCCCGGAAAGCGCGCCGCTGAGCTGCCTGGAAGCCTGAGGCGCGCATCGGCGCGACGCATATGCACGGAAAGTCACCCCACATCGGAGGGGTGAATGTGGCACTTTTGCCGGCCGTTAGTCATCCCTGAGGGAATTGCCTCCCTCGTATTCCCGATCGGCGGCCCCTCGTGGCCGCCTCTTTTTTGCCGTGCTCACGCGCGTAGATGCCACGCGCGCAGGTAATGCAGCAGGTCCAGGCCGTGCGCGCCGTGGAACCACACATGGCGCGACAACGTGAGCGCGCCCGCCCACGACGCCGCCACCACCAGCGCGTCGCAGCGCCCGCTCTTCCACCAGTTCAGCGAATGCCGCCCGCAGATCCACGGCACGCCGAGCGGATTGGGCCAGTCCGCCAGCAGATGCATGAGCCCGCCGCAGGCAAAGCCGAACGCCGGCGCGGCCAGCGCGTGGCTGCCCAGCGCGCGGTGCGACAGCACCAGCAGCGCGAGCCAGGCCACGCCCCAGTGCGTCCAGGTCCGATGGGCGATCCACAGGCGGCGCGAGCGCGACCACCACGCCACCTCCAGCCAGTCCGGCGCGCCGCCGCCGGCCACGCCCGCGGCAAAGGCCAGCGCGGCGCCGAATGAATAGGGGCCGCCCGCGCCGGCGCTGGCGACGATCGCCGCGGCGATCAGTCCGGCCGCCCATCCGGTGGCGTGGTGTGCTTTGCTGGAAGCCATTGCGAGGGCGCCTTGCCGGGCCATGAAAACGAAGGGCCGCAATGGTGGCAGATCGGCGCGCGGTTGAACAGCGCCGGCCGGGAACGGCGGCATCAGGG
>NZ_AQPL01000285.1:0-13779 GCF_000395345.1 Cupriavidus sp. WS
GCTCTCTCTTGAAACCCCTCAGTCCGTATGGACTGGGGGGTTTTGCTTTTGGGGGCGACCAAATTGGCTTCCGCCTCAATCACGTCGGCAGCGCGACTCCGATGACCGCGTAAGAGGCCTGCGCCGCGGCCCCACTGTCGCGTCCGCCCGTCAGAACCCCCGCATTGGCATGCATCAGGGTACTGGAGCCTTCCTTCCCCCATATCGTTCTGTTACCGTAGCTCCAAGCGCGGCTCGGGAAGCTGCGTGAAGCGGTTCGATGCATTGCGCAGTTCGAAAGATTTTCCAGAAAACCAAGGTCAGGCGACGCCGTCGCGCGCCGCGACAGGCCGCGGGATCCAGGTTTGGGGGAACGATGGCGGCCAGATTTTGCCTGCCGGCGCTGACCGGCGTGGTTGGCGCGCTGATTTTGGCGGGTTGCGGCACATTGGGAACGCCTCCCCAGGAGCAGGTCTCGGCCGTGCAGTCGGGACCGGGCGCCATCGCCGCGCCGTCGGCGATCGACTGCGGCCGCTTCGCGGCGCATATCGAGGCGCTCAAGCAGGCCAGCCTGTCCGAGACAGGCGCTTCGGCCGACCGTCCCGCCGAGAAACTGATGGCCGCCAACGCGGCCGGCGCCGAAGCCGAATCGCTCACCGATGCGGTCGAGCCGCCGCCCCTGCTGGCGCGGCTGCCGCTGTTTTCCTCAGCTCCCGCCGGGAGTGCCGAACCACCCGGCTGGCAGCCCTGGAAGGTCAATCGCAACAAGACGCCCACGCGCTATACGCTGACGGAAGTCGGGCATCGCACGGTGTTGCATGCAGAAGCCGACAGTTCGGCCTCCGGCCTGTACGTGCCGCTGATCAGCCGCGACCCCGGCATGCTCAACTGGACCTGGAAGACGCGCGACGTGATCCGCAGCGCCGACAACGCCCAGGCGCCGCGCGAGGATTCGCCGCTGCGCATCTTCGTGGCGTTCGACGGCGACAAGGGCAGCCTGTCGCTCAAGGACCAATTGATGTACGAAATGGCGCGGCTGACCACCGGGCGCGAGATGCCCTATGCCACGCTGATGTACGTCTGGGGCAGCCGCAAGCCGGAAGGCTCGGTGGTCTCCAACCCCCACACGGACCGCGTGCGCATGATCGTGGTGGACTCCGGCACCGCCCACGCCAACGAATGGCGCTGCCATCGCCGCGACCTGAGCGAGGATTACCGCAAGGCCTTTGGCGCCGATCCCGGCAAGGTGCTGGCGATCGGCATCATGACCGACACCGACAACACCAGGAGCCACGCGGAAAGCTGGTACGGCGACATCGCGTTCGACTGAAACCCGCGCCGCGCGAACCCCGCATCGCAAGGCGAACCATCAAACAAAAAGCGCCGGAAGTCCTCCGGCGCTTTTTGTTTTGCGAACGGGACCGCGGCAGCGCGCTCAGGCAGGCGCCAGCCACTTCTCCACCAGCTTGACGAAGAACGTGGAGCCCACCGGCAGGATCTCGTCGTTGAAGTCATAGCTGGGGTTGTGCAGCATGCACGGGCCGAGGCCGTGGCCGGCTTCGCGATGCACGCCTTCGCCATTGCCGATGAACAGGTAGCAGCCCGGCCTTTCCTGCAGCATGAAGGAAAAGTCCTCGGCGCCCATCGTCGGCTCGTACTTGCCGTCGACATTGCCCGCGCCCACCAGATCGGCGGCGACCTCCACGGCGAACGCGGTTTCCGCCTCGCTGTTGACCGTGGGCGGATAGTTGCGGCGAAACTCGAAATCGACGGTGCAATCGAACGCGCTGGCGACGGCGCGGGACACCTCTTCCATGCGGCGCTCGATCAGGTCGAGCACCGGCAGCGTGAAGGTGCGCACCGTGCCGCCGATCCAGGCCTGGTCGGGCACGATGTTGGTGGCGTCGCCGGCATGGAACTGCGTGACCGAGATCACCGCGGCGTCGATCGGGCGCTTGTTGCGCGTGATGATGCCCTGCAGCGCGGAGACGATCTGCGCGCTGGTGAAGACCGGGTCGTTGCCGTTGTGCGGCAGCGCGGCGTGCGCGCCCTTGCCGCGCACGACGATGCGGAATTCGTTGCTGGACGCCATGAACGGTCCCGGCGTGGTGCCGAACGAGCCGGCCGGCATGCCGGGCCAGTTGTGCATGCCGAACACGCCGTCGCACGGGAAGCGCTCGAACAGGCCGTCCTTGATCATCTCGCGCGCGCCGCCGCCGCCTTCCTCGGCCGGCTGGAAGATCAGGTTGACGGTGCCGTCGAAATTGCGGTGCTCGGCCAGGTAGCGGGCCGCGCCCAGCAGCATGGTGGTGTGGCCGTCGTGGCCGCACGCATGCATGCGGCCGTCGTGCTGCGAACGATGGCCGAAGGTATTGGCTTCCTGCAGCGGCAGCGCGTCCATGTCCGCGCGCAGGCCGATGCTGCGCCCGCTGCTGCCGTTGCGGATGACGCCGACCAGTCCCGTGGTGCCGAGCCCGCGATGGACTTCGATGCCCCACGCGGCGAGTTTCTGCGCCACCACGTCGGAGGTGCGCTGCTCATGGAAGCACAGTTCGGGATGGGCGTGGATGTCGCGTCGGATGGCGCGCATCTCGGTTTGCGCCTGAAGGATTTCGGGGAGAAGAGTCATGATGCCGGTTTGCCGGTGTCGGGCGTTGGATACCCGGATCATACGATGCCTGCGGATAAAGCGCCAAAGCGGCCCGGCGCGCCGGCGGCCCGCGCGGAGCGCCGCAGCGGCCGCGCCGGGTTGCATCCAGGAGGCATCCAGGCGGCATGCGGGCGGCATGCGGGCGGCACGCGGATCGCGTCCAGGCGCGCGTCCGCGCGCGGGGGTTTCCCCGCATTGCCCCGCTTGGTCCACTGCTGGAACAGTTCATGCTTGATGTGCCTGCCCGGCAACGCTGCCGCATCCGGCCGTCCAGCCGCCGCACCAAAATGCGGCGCGGGGGACGATGCGCCGCGCTGTCCCAACTGTCGTTTGCTACATTACTTTCCTGGAGAGTCGCGCGATGTCCCTTCGCACATGCAAGAAGGCATTTGGTGCCGTGGTAGTGACCGCAGCCATGAGCTTCGGCCTTGCCGGACAGGCCCAGGCAGTCGATTTCAAGCTGGCCATGAGCTCGCCGCCGACCTCGATGGATCCGCACTTCTACAACCTGTTCTCCAACATCAACGTCTCCGAGCACGTCTTCGAGTGCCTGGTGAAGATGGACGCGGACAGCAAGATCATCCCGGGCCTGGCCGAGTCCTGGAAGCTGGTCAACAACCTGACCTGGGAATTCAAGATCCGCAAGGGCGTGAAGTTCCACGACGGCTCGGAGCTGACCACCGACGACATCGTCTGGTCGCTCGACCGCCCGTCCACCATCCAGAACAGCCCCGGCAAGTTCGACGTCTACACCAAGGCGATCATCAACAAGAAGGTGATCGACAAGTACACCATCCAGCTCACCACCAACGCGCCGTATCCGCTGATGCTGAACGACCTCACGTCGATCTTCGTCGTGCAGAAGAAGGCCACCCAGGGCCTGACCTCGGACGACTTCGCGCAAGGCAAGGGCATGGTCGGCACCGGCCCGTTCAGGTTCGTCAGCTACGCGCGCGACGACCGGGTCGAGCTGGTCAGGAACCCCGACTACTGGGGCCCGAAGCCGGCCTGGGACAAGGTCACGCTGCGCTTCATCCCGAACCCCGCCACGCGCATGGCGGCACTGCTGTCGGGCGACGTGCAGGCCATCGAGAACGTGCCCACGCCGGACCTGCCGCAGGTGCGCAAGGACCCCAAGCTGAACTTCTTCTCCAAGATCTCGCACCGCGTGATCTACCTGTACACGGATGACAAGCACGACAAGTCGCCGTTCGTCACCACCAAGGACGGCGCGCCGATGGACAAGAATCCGCTCAAGGACACGCGCGTGCGCACCGCCATCAGCATGGCCATCAACCGCCAGGGCATCAAGGACCGCCTGATGGAGGGCCTGTCCGAGCCGACCAACAACCTGGTGCCGCCCACGCTGTTCGGCTACAACCCCAACCTGAAGACGGTCAAGTACGACCCCGACGGCGCCAGGAAGCTGCTGGCCGAGGCCGGCTACCCGAACGGCTTCGGCATCACGCTGCACACGCCCAACAACCGCTACGTCAACGACGAGAAGATCGCCCAGACCATCGCGCAGAACCTGACCCGCATCGGCATCGCCACCAAGGTCGAAGGCATGCCGATGGCGACCTACTCGGCCAAGGGCATCAAGCACGAGTTCTCGTTCGGCCTGCTGGGCTGGGGCGCGCAGACCGGCGAGGTGAGCTCGCCGCTGCGCGCGCTGCTGGCGTGCGAGGATGCCAAGAAGGGCTTCGGCACCGTGAACTGGGGCGAATACTGCAATCCGAAGATGGACGTGGTGCTGGAAAAGGCCCTGTCCACCGTGGACGACGGCGAGCGCTCCAGGCTGCTGCAGGAAGCCACCGCGATCGCCATCAACGATGGCGGTATCATCCCGATCCATCAACAGGTGACGACCTGGGCCACGCAGAAGGGCATCACCTACGTGCCGCGTACCGACGAACGGACCTACGCGCACAATTTCCGGCCGCAGTGACGTGACGGCGGGGCGCGGCCACGAGGGCGCGCCCTTGCTGCATGACAATGTCGGCTTTTGCCGGCAGGCGCCCGCGGTCTGGGCGGGCGCCTGCCGCAGAATCACCCCCGGACGGTAGCCGGGCCTAGCCACAAGCCGACTGCCGGTGCAGCCGCGCGGCGCCCGACCGGCGCCGCGGCGGCCACCGGCGAAGGAAAGCTTCCGAACATGCTGGTCTTCATCATCCGGCGCCTGATGCAGAGCGTGGTCGTGCTCTTCGTCATGTCGCTGCTCGTTTTTCTCGGCGTCTTCGCCATCGGCAACCCGGTCGACATCCTGATCAATCCGCAGGCCGACCAGGAAGACATCAAGCGCACCATCGCCGCGCTCGGGCTCGACAAGCCGCTCTGGGAACAATACTGGATCTTCCTGCGCAACGCGCTGCACGGCGACCTGGGCATCTCGTTCGCGCACGGCACGCCGGCGCTCAAGCTGATCTTCGAGCGCATGCCGGCCACGATGGAGCTGGCCATCTGCGCGATCCTGCTGGCGGTGCTGCTCGGCATCCCGCTCGGCCTGTGGGCCGGCCTGCGCCCGAACGGCGTGGCGGGCAAGACCATCATGGGCGTGTCCATCCTCGGCTTCTCGCTGCCCACCTTCTGGGTCGGGCTGATGCTGATCATGGTGTTCGCGGTGCAGCTCGGCTGGCTGCCGTCCAACGGCCGCGGCGAGACCGTGCCGCTGCTCGGCGTGCCGGTCAGCTTCCTCACCGTGGACGGGCTGCGCCACCTGCTGCTGCCCGCGGTGACGCTGTCGCTGCTCAACATCGCGATGGTGATCCGCCTCACGCGCGCCGGTACGCAGGAAGCCATGCTGCAGGACTACGTCAAGTTCGCGCGCGCCAAGGGGCTGTCCAACACCCGCATCGTCGGCGTGCACGTGCTCAAGAACATCATGATCCCGATCGTCACCGTGATCGCGCTGCAGTTCGGCTCGATCATCGCGTTCGCCATCGTGACCGAATCCATCTTCGCCTGGCCCGGCATGGGCAAGCTGATCATCGACTCGATCCAGCTGCTGGACCGGCCCGTCATCGTCGCCTACCTGATGGTGATCGTGACGCTGTTCATCCTGATCAACCTGTTCGTGGACATCATCTACAGCGTGCTCGATCCGCGCGTGCGCATCGCCGACAACAAGGGCTGAGCCATGACAACCGCAACCGAAACCACCGCGGCGCCGGCGCCGCGCGCCGAGCAGACCCCGCTGCGGCGCTTCGCCAGCCAGTTCTTCTCCAGCAAGATCGCCGTCACCGGGCTGGTGCTGCTGGTCATCATCGTGCTGATCGCGCTGTTCGCGCCGTGGCTGTCGCCGCAGAACCCGTACGACCTGGCCACGCTCGACGTGCTCGACGCGCGGCTGCCGCCCGGCGAGCAGTCCGCCGCCGGCATGACCTTCCTGCTCGGCTCGGACGAGCAGGGCCGCGACATCCTCTCGGCGGTCATGTACGGCCTGCGCATCAGCATCGGCGTGGGCGTGGTCAGCACCGTGATCGCGCTGCTGCTGGGCGCCACGCTGGGGCTGATCGCCGGTTTCCTCGGCGGCCGCGTCGAGGCGATCATCATGCGCGTGGCCGACCTGCAGCTGTCGTTCCCGCCGATCCTGCTGGCGCTGATCCTGCTGGCCTTCCTGCGCCCCGGCATCGGCAACATCGTGATCGCGCTGGTGGCGGTGCAGTGGGCCTACTATGCGCGCACCACGCGCAGCGCCGCGCTGGTCGAGCGCCGCAAGGAATACATCGAGGCCGCTACCTGCCTGGGCCTGTCGCCGGGCCGGATCATGTTCCGCCACCTGCTGCCCAACTGCCTGCCGCCGCTGATCGTGATCGCGGCGCTGCAGGTGGCCTCGGCCATCACGCTGGAGGCCACGCTGTCCTTCCTCGGCCTGGGCGTGCCCATCACCGAGCCGTCGCTGGGCTCGCTGATCGCCAACGGCCAGCAGTACATGCTGTCGGGCAAGTACTGGATCAGCTTCTTCCCCGGCATCGCGCTGGTGGTCACCATCGTGGCCATGAACCTGGTCGCCGACCAGCTGCGCGACGTCCTCAATCCGCGCCTGCAGACGCAGTAACGCAGCACGACAGGAGCGAACATGAGCAAACCTACCCTGGTGGTGGAAGGCCTCAAGACCCAGTTCTTCACGCGCGCCGGCGTGGCGCGCGCCGTCGACGACGTCTCGTTCTCGGTCAACCGCGGCGAGATCATGGGGCTGGTGGGCGAGTCCGGCTCGGGCAAGTCGATGACCGGCTATTCGATCATGGGCCTGATCGATCCGCCCGGCAAGGTCGTGGACGGCCGCATCGAGCTGACCAGCCGCGACGGCGTCACGCGCGACCTGCGCCGCCTCACGCCCGCGCAGCAGCGCGACGTGCGCGGCAACCGCATCGCCATGATCTTCCAGGACCCGATGATGACGCTCAACCCGGTCCTGCGCATCGACACGCAGATGATCGAGGCGGTGCTGGCGCACGAGAAGGTCGACAAGGCGGTGGCGCGCGAGCGCTCGCGCAACGCGCTGGCGCGCGTCGGCATTCCCTCGCCGGACGAGCGCCTGCGGGCCTATCCGCACCAGTTCTCGGGTGGCATGCGCCAGCGCGTGGCGATCGCCATCGCGCTGCTCAACAAGCCCGACCTGATCATCGCCGACGAGCCCACCACCGCGCTGGACGTGACCATCCAGGGCCAGATCCTCTACGAGATGCAGAAGCTGTGCCGCGAGTCCGGCACCGCGCTGATCTGGATCACGCACGACCTGTCGGTGGTCGCCGGGCTGGCCGACACGGTGTGCGTGATGTACGCCGGCAAGATCGTCGAGGCCGGCGACGTGCGCCAGGTGCTGGAGCGGCCCGAGCATCCCTATACCCACGGCCTGATCGGCTCGGCGCCGTCGCGCAATCCGCGCGGCGCGCCGCTGCGGCAGATTCCCGGCATGACGCCGTCGCTGCTGAACCTGCCCGCGGGCTGCGCCTTCCGCGAGCGCTGCGCCTATGCCACCGACGTGTGCAAGACGCCGCCCCCGCTCGACACCGCGGCCGACGGGCGCCGCCTGCGCTGCTTCCATCCGGTTCTGTCCCAGCAGGAGGCCGCATGAGCGCAGCCGTGATCGATCCCGCCCTCGCCTCGCGCATGCCGGAAGCCGCCGCCGAGCCCACGCCCGGCGCGCCGATCCTCCAGCTCGAAGGCGTCTCCAAGCGCTTCGTCAAGTCGCTCGACGCCGCCGCCCGCATCGCCAACGTGTTCGGTGCCGGCGCGCGCGAGGAAGTCGTGCACGCGGTCGACCGCGTCGACCTGTCCATCCGCACCGGCGAGGTGGTCGGGCTGGTCGGCGAGTCCGGCTGCGGCAAGTCCACGCTGGGCCGCATGGCGGTCGGGCTGCATTCGCTGACCGAAGGCGCGCGCCGCTGGAAGGGCGTGGACCTGGACCGCCTGCCGCCCGAAAAGAAGCGCGAGAAGCAACTGGCGATCCAGATGATCTTCCAGGACCCCTACGCTTCGCTCAACCCGCGCCTGCGCGTGATGGACATCGTCGGCGAGGCGCCGGTGGTGCACGGCATGGTGCCGCGCGGCGAGCAGAAGCGCTATGTGGAAGACATGCTGGTGCGCGTGGGCATGGATCCCACCGTGCTGCGCCGCTTCCCGCACCAGTTCTCGGGCGGGCAGCGCGCCCGCATCGGCATCGCGCGGGCGCTGGCGGTCAAGCCGGAATTCCTGGTGTGCGACGAATCGGTCGCCGCGCTCGACGTGTCGATCCAGGCCCAGGTGCTGAACCTGTTCATGCGCCTGCGCGAGGACCTCGGCCTGACCTACCTGTTCATCAGCCATGACCTCGGCGTGGTCAAGCACATCAGCGACCGCGTGGTGATCATGTACCTGGGGCGGGTGGTGGAGTCGGCGCCGGCCGAGGACGTGTTCGCCAGCCCCAACCATCCCTACACCCAGGCGCTGCTGGCCGAGGCGCCCAGGCTCGAGGTCGGCAAGAAGACCTTCGTGGCGATCAAGGGCGAGATTCCCTCGCCGCTGCATCCGCCGCCCGGCTGCCACTTCCATCCGCGCTGCCCGCACGCGATGCCACGCTGCCGCGAGGCGCAGCCGCTGCTCAGGGAAATCGCGCCGCAGCGGTTCTCGGCCTGCCATCTGAACGACATGGCGTGACCCGGCGGCCCGCCGCGCGGGCCGCCGTCTGTCGTGTCTGCAGTCCTAGCGAATCACCTGCCCGCGCGAGTTGATGATGGTCATCTCGACGAATTTCGAGCCGATGTGGCTGTCCGGGCCGAAGTTGATGATGTAGCCGCCCAGGTCGTAGTTCTTCATGGTTTCCAGCGCGGCGATCAGCTTGTCGCGCGTGAGGTCCTTGCCGGCGCGGCGCAGGCCCTCGACGAAGGCCTTGGCGGCGATGAAGCCCTCGATGCTGGCGTAGTCGAAGTCGTTGTGCTTGCCGGCCGCCTGCAGCAGGCGCAGGTATTCGCGCACCACCGGCAGCGTGGCGTTGCCCGGATGCGGCATGACCTGCGAGATGATCACGCCGCTGCCCTTGGGACCCACTTCCTTGGCCAGCGCCTGCGTGCCGACGAAGGACACGTTGTAGAACTGGCCGTTGTAGCCGCGCCGCAGCGCTTCCTTGACGAAGGCGCCGGCGGTCCGGTACGCGCTGATCATGACCACCGCGTCCGGCGTGGCCTTCATCGCGCCCTGCATGGCGTCGCCGATTTCCGCGGTGTTGCGCACCACGCCCTCGCGCGCGACGATCTGCACGCCGCTGTCCGGCGCGGCCTTGAGCGCGCGCTCGAGGCCGTCCAGCCCGGCCTTGCCGTAGGCGTCGTCGTTGTAGACCACGGCCACGCGCTTGAGGCCGGTGGTCTGGATCTGGCGCAGGATCGCGGCGGTTTCCTCGTTGTAGCCGGCGCGCACGTGGAAGGCGTAGCGGTTGAACGGCTGGCGCAGCGACTGCGCGCCCGTGAACGGCGCGAAGAACGGCACCCGCGCCTGCGTCGCCAGCGGCAGCGAGGCCTCGCTGGTGGCGGTGCCGACGTAGCCGAACAGCGCGAAGACGTGGGCGTCGTCGATCAGCGCGCGGGTGTTCTTGGCCGCGGCCTCCGGCTCGTAGTAGTCGTCGAGCGCCTTGAGCTCGATCTTGCGGCCGTACACGCCGCCCTGCTGGTTGATGAAATCGAAATAGAGCTGCGCGCCGGCGTTCATCTGCTTGCCGAGCACCGCGGTGGGCCCGGTGAGCGCCGCCGACTGGCCCAGCACGATGCTGTCCGCGCTGACGCCGGGCTGCGCGCTGCCCTGCGCGCCGGCATTGGCAATGAACGAGCCGATGGCGCATGCCACCAGCAGGCTGGCGATGCGCCGGCCCCTGACCCCAGAATGCACTTGCATGGTTCCCCCGCGAAAACGGTCTGTTTTTCTTACCCGTGGATGCCTGCCGGTCTGCGCCGGCGCTGCCGTGCCGCCCGCCGTGGCATGGTTCCCCGGCGCAGCGCCGGGCTATCATAATCGAATACAATCGGAGCCTGATAATTTCTCCCAGCGGCGCCCGCCGGGACGACGCCGGCGTACAACACGCGAGGCAACCCGCGAGGCCCGGCCGGCGTGCCAGGCATCGGCTGGCGGCCGGCCGGCTGGAGCGGCACGGCCAGGCCCGCGGCGCGGTGTGACCGCCCGGCCGCCCGGCTCCCCGGCAATGGCAGCGCCGCCGCCCCCACTCGCTCGCCAGGAGATTTCATGGCTTCCCGCATCGTCCGTGCCGCCTGTCCGCACGATTGTCCCGACACCTGCGCCTTGCTCGTCACCGTCGAGGACGGGCGCGCCGTCAAGGTGGCCGGCGACCCCGACCATCCCGGCACCCAGGGCGTGCTGTGCACCAAGGTCTCGCGCTACCCGGACCGCACCTACCACCGCGACCGCCTGCTCACGCCGATGAAGCGCGTGGGCGCCAAGGGCGAAGGCCGGTTCGAGCCGATTTCCTGGGACGAGGCGCTCGACACCGTGGCCGCGCGCCTGTCCGCCATCGCCGCGCGCGACGCCCAGGCGATCGTGCCCTACAGTTATGCCGGCACGATGGGGCTGGTGCAGGGCGAAAGCATGGCGGCGCGCTTCTTCCACAAGCTCGGCGCCTCGCTGCTGGACCGCACTATCTGCGCCAGCGCCGGCGCCACCGCGCTGCGCTACACCTACGGCGCCAGCCTCGGCATGGACATCGAGCACGTGCCCGACGCCCGTCTCATCATCATCTGGGGCGGCAACCCGATCGCCTCCAACCTGCATTTCTGGACGCGCGTGCAGGAAGCCAAGCGGCGCGGCGCCACGCTGGTGGCGATCGACCCGTACCGCTCGCTGACCGCCGAGAAGTGCCACCGCCACATCGCGCCGATGCCCGGCACCGACGGCGCGCTGGCGCTGGCCATCATGCACGTGCTGATGCGCGACGACCTGCTCGACCACGAGTACATCGCCAGCCACACGCTGGGCTTCGAGGCGCTGCGCGAGCGCGCGCAGGCCTTCACGCCGGCGCGCGCGGCCGCGCTGTGCGGCATCGACGCGGCCGACATCGAATGGCTGGCCGGGCTCTACGGCAACCTCGCCGTGCGCGAGCGCCAGCCGGTGGCGATCCGCCTCAACTACGGCATGCAGCGCGCCCACGGCGGCGGCCAGGCGGTGCGCGCGGTGGCCTGCCTGCCGTCGCTGGTGGGCGCCTGGCGCCATGCCGCGGGCGGCCTGCAACTGTCCACCTCCGGTTTCTTCCCGGTCGACACGCAGCGGCTGCAGCGCCCGGACCTGCTGCCCACGTTGCCGGCGCTGCCGCGCACGGTCAACATGAGCACCATCGGCGACGCGCTGCTCGACGCCGGCAACGGCGCCGGCGGCCCGAAGATCGAGGCGCTGGTGGTCTACAACAGCAACCCGGTGGCGGTCGCGCCCGATTCGAGCAAGGTCGCCGCCGGCTTTGGCCGCGAAGACCTGTTCACCGTGGTGCTGGATCACTTCCGCACCGACACCGCCGACTACGCCGACATCCTGCTGCCGGCCACCACCCAGCTCGAGCACGTCGACGTGCACAAGGCCTACGGCCACACCTACTTCCTGGCCAACAACCAGGCCATCGCCCCGCTCGGCGAGGCGCTGCCCAACACCGAGATCTTCCGCCGGCTGGCGCGGCGCATGGGCTTCACCGAGCCGTGCTTCGCCGACAGCGACGAGGACATCGCCGCCCAGGCCATCGTCGCGGCCGACCCGCGCGCGGCCGGCATCAGCTGGGCGTCGCTCAAGGAAAAGGGCTGGCAGAAGCTCAACCTGCCGGCCGCGCCGCTGGCCGAGGGCGGCTTCGCCACGGCCTCGGGCAAGTGCGAGTTCTACTCCGAGGCCATGCGCCGCGACGGCTTCGATCCGCTGCCCGGCTACGTGGCGCCCTACGAGACGCCGGCCACCGCGCCGGAGCTCGCCGCGCGCTACCCGCTGGCGATGATCTCGCCGCCGGCGCGCAACTTCCTCAACAGCTCCTTCGTCAACGTCGACAGCCTGCGCGCCACCGAAGGCGAGCCGCACCTCGACATCCACCCGGAAGACGCCGCCGCGCGCGGCATCGCCAACGGCGGCATGGTGCGCGCCTTCAACGACCGCGGCAGCCTGCTGGCGCGCGCGCGCGTGACCGACCGCGCCCGGCGCGGGCTGGTGGTGGGGCTGTCGATCTGGTGGAAGAAGCTCGCGCCCGACGGCAAGAACGCCAACGAGCTGACCAGCCAGCGCCTGACCGACCTGGGCCGCGCGCCGGTGTTCTACGACTGCCTGGTGCAGGTGGAAGCCGCGCCGGCCGCGGCCGCGGCCACGCCCGAGCCGGCCGCGTCATGAGCCGCTGGCCGGCCCGCGTGCTGCTGGCCCTGGCCTTGCCGGGGCTGGCCGTCATGCTGGCCGGCTGCGACACGGTCGGCTACTATGCCCAGTCGATCGGCGGCCACCTCGGCCTGATGGCCGAATCCCGGCCGCTGCCGGACGCCATCGCCGCCGCGCGGGAGGCCAAGGACACGCGGCTGGCGCAGCGCCTGGCGCTGGCCGGCACCATCCGCGACTTCGCCTCGAGGGAGCTCAAGCTGCCCGACAACGGCAGCTACCGGCGCTACGCCAACCTGCGCCGGCCCTACGTGGTGTGGAGCGTGTTCGCCACGCCCGAGCTGTCGATGGAGCTGCACAAGTGGTGCTTCCTGGTGGTGGGCTGCATCAGCTACCGCGGCTACTACGACCAGGCCGACGCCGACCGCTATGCCGAAGGCCTGCGCAAGGACGGGCTCGAACCCTATGTGGCCGGCATCCCGGCCTATTCCACGCTGGGCTATTTCGACGACCCGCTGCTCAACACCTTCGTCTACCAGCCCGAGGGCGAGCTGGCCCGGCTGATCTTCCACGAGCTGGCGCACCAGGTGGTGTACGTGCGCAACGACACCACCTTCAACGAGTCCTTCGCCACCGCGGTGGAGACCGCCGGCGTGGAGCGCTGGCTGGCGCTGGCGGCGTCGCCTGAAGCGCGCGCCAGCTACCGCCAGTACGACCTGCGCCGCCAGCAGTTCCGCGCCATGCTGCTCGAGACGCGCGACCGCCTCGACGCGCTCTATCGCTCGGCGCTGCCGGACGACGCCAAGCGCGCCGGCAAGGCCGCGATCTTCGCCGGGCTGCGCGCGCAATACGCGCGGCTCAAGGTGGAGTGGGGCGGCTACAGCGGCTACGACCGCTGGTTCGAGAAGCCGCTGACCAACGCGCAACTGGCCGCGGTGGCGACCTACCAGCAATGGGTGCCGGCCTTCACCGCGCTGCTGGCGCGCAACGGCGGCGACTGGACCGCCTTCTATGCGGCCGCCAGGCGCATCGGCGACCTGCCGCGCGCCGAGCGCGACGCGCGCCTGCGCGAGCTGGCGCCGCCGGCCACCAGGGGCGAACCGATCCAGGCAGGCGAGGGTGGCGGCGGCGCGGCGGGCGGGGCCGCGCCGGGTGCGGCGCGCGCCAGCGGCGCGCCGGACATGCCTACCGCGCAGAATGCGCCGGCGGCGCCGGCCACTTCGGCCACTTCACCATAACGAGCGCGCCGGCGCCCGCCGCCCGGCCCTGATCCGGCACGTCAGGCACGTGCGCGCATCGGGCGCATCAGGCGCCCGCGGGCCGCTTCATCCGGCACA